>DAOQAO010000026.1:0-7771 GCA_035354095.1 bacterium
GGCTTCTGCCTTGCGTTTTGTATTATTTAGTTTATAATAAGATGACTGCCTAAAGAGCGGTTAAACCATTTCAGCTAATATAAAAAGAATATATTTTATGAGTTTTTTCCAGAAAATTTTTGGCGATCCAAATGATAAAATAATTAAGAATTTACAGCCAGTCATTAAAGAAATTAATAGTTTTGAAGAAAAAATCAGTTCTTGGAGTGATGAACAGTTAAAACAGCGGACTATTGAATTTAAAGAAGGGTATCAGGTAGCACTAGGCAAAAATAGTGAAGAAGCCAGTGGATATCTTGATGAGATCTTGCCTGAAGCTTTTGCTATGATGCGTGAAGCTTCCAAACGAACTGTTGGCATGAGACATTTTGATGTTCAAATGGTTGGTGGTGTTATCTTGCATCGGGGACAAATTGCTGAAATGAAAACTGGTGAAGGAAAAACTTTGGTAGCAACTTTACCACTATATTTAAATGCTTTAACTGGTAAAGGAGTGCATTTGGTTACCGTTAATGACTATTTGGCTAAAGTTGGTGCTGGTTGGATGGGTCAGGTTTATGATCGGTTAGGACTTACTACAGCAGTTATTATTCATGAACAAGCCTTGAAATTTGATTCTGAATACAATGATGAAAATCAATATGACGAAAGAATAAGGCATTTCCGGCCAGTTACTCGTAAAGAAGCCTATGCTTGCGATGTTCTTTATGGTACTAATAATGAATTTGGCTTTGACTACCTCAAAGACAATATGGTTTCTAGCTTAGAACAGATGGTTCAACGACCACTAAATTACGCCATTGTTGATGAAGTCGACTCAATTTTAATTGATGAAGCTAGAACTCCATTGATTATTTCCAGTGCTGGTGAAAATGCGACTGATAAATATTATAATTTTGCTGAACTAGTTAGTCGTTTAGACGAAACAACTGATTATAATGTTGATGAAAAAATGCGCGCCGCAACTTTAACTGAGGCTGGTATTAGCAAAATGGAAAAGTGGCTAGGCGTTGAAAATATTTATGTCGAAGCTGGTGTCGGGGAGGTAATGCATATCGAACAGGCACTTAAAGCCAGAGTTTTATTTAAAAAAGATAAAGACTATGTCGTTAAAGACGGCGAAGTTATCATCGTTGATGAATTTACTGGTCGCTTAATGTACGGTCGTCGCTATAGTGAAGGTTTGCATCAAGCTATTGAAGCTAAAGAAGGAGTTGAAATTCAAAAAGAAAGTCGAACTCTAGCTACAGTTACTTTTCAAAACTACTTTCGTATGTACGAAAAGTTGGCTGGTATGACTGGTACCGCTCTAACTGAAGCTGAGGAATTTTCTAAAATCTATGAACTTGAAACAGTAGTGATTCCAACCAACAAGCCAACTATTAGGCATGATAGTAATGATTTAATTTATGCTACCGAAGCTGGAAAATTTCAGGCAGTAGCCAACGATATTAAAGAACGCCATCTCAAGGGCCAGCCGGTTTTGGTTGGTACTATTTCCATTGAGAAAAGCGAAGTCCTAGCTGATTTGCTGGCTAGACAGGGCGTTGAAGCTGAAGTTTTAAATGCTAAATATCATGAAAAAGAAGCTCAGATAATTTCTCAAGCTGGTCGCAGGGGGGCAGTGACAATTGCCACCAATATGGCTGGTCGCGGTGTTGATATTATTTTAGGGGGCAATCCACCGGAAGGTAATGAGCAAGAAGAAGTTCGTCAGCTTGGTGGCCTTCATGTTATTGGTACTGAAAGACATGAGGCTCGTCGTATTGATAATCAACTTCGTGGTCGTGCTGGACGCCAAGGTGATCCAGGCTCAAGTCAGTTTTATATTTCAACTGATGATGATTTAATGAGAATCTTTGGTGGCGATCGTTTGAAAAAAATGATGTCAACTTTGAAGTTGCCAGAGGACATGCCGATTGAAAATAGTTTGGTTTCCAAATCAATTGAGTCAGCTCAAAAAAGAGTTGAAGGCAATAACTTTGATCTTAGAAAACATTTAGTTGAATATGATGATGTTATTAATAAACATCGTGAAAGTATTTATCGCAGGCGTCGTCAACTCCTAGAACTTGGAGAAGATTTAGATAATAATCAAAATAAAGTAGAGGAACCTTTGACCAAATTGAGCGGTTTGGTTTTAGAGATAATTAATAATGAGATTGAAAGTATTGTTAGTTTTCATACTCAAAGTGAAAATTCTGATGAATGGAATATTGCCGAAATCAGTCAGGTGATGAGCACGATTATTGAAATTAAACCAGAAGAGTTGGTGGTTGAACTCAATTCTTTAGGTGAAAAATCTGAAGCCAAATTGGATAAAATTAATTTCCGTGATGCCATTGTCAATCATTTAATTGAAATGGTTGGTAACGCCTACCGCGAACTTTTGACAATTGCCAAAGACCTTGGTTTAGATTGGTTAGCGATTGAAAAGTCAGTCATGCTTCGCTCAATTGATGCTCAGTGGATAGATCATTTGGAAGCTATGGATTATATGCGTAAGGGTATTGGCCTGAGGGGGTATGGTCAGAGAGATCCATTGGTTGAATATAAAAAAGAAGCCTATCGGTTATTTAATGAACTTAATGCTGTTATCCAAAAGCAAATCGTTTATTCAATCTTTAAGATTGTTGATTTTAGTCGAACCAACCAGCAGGCGATTGGTCAAATGATTTCTCAGGCTGATCAACCTAAAAAGGTGGTTTTGAGTTCTAACGGCGAAACCGAGGCGGCGCCGATTCTTTCCAAACAAAAAGATCAGGAAGGTCATAAGGTTGGTCGTAACGATCTTTGTCCCTGCGGCAGCGGCAAGAAATACAAAAAGTGTTGTGGGAAGTAAGATTATGAAAAAACTAATATTTAAACCAAAGCCAGGACAGATTGACTACACAAAAGCGCGCTGGGCTCCAGTAATAAATTGTGTCCTTAAATACAATAATAAATTGTTGGTGGTTCAGCGGAGCAAAGAAATAAATTTTTATCCTGGTTATTGGAACGGGGTTTCTGGATTTCTTGATGACCAACAAAGCTTGGCTCAAAAAGTTTCTAGTGAGTTAGAAGAAGAACTTGGATTGGCAAAATCCCAAATTAAGAAAATCCAACTCGGAGAAATTTTTGACCGAGAAGAGCCAAAGTATAAAAAGACTTGGATTATCCATCCGGTGTTGGTAGAAGTAAAAACTGATAAAGTTAGGTTGGATTGGGAAGCGAGAAATTATAAATGGCTTACAATTCAAGAGGTTAAAAAGTTGAAATTACTTCCTGGGTTTGATGAAGTTTTGAAACGCCTATCACCATGGATGCAGAAATAAATCCAAGAAGTGCTGCGGGAAATAATTTTATGAAACCATCTAAAAATGTAAAAATCGTGGTTTTTGTTCCAGAATCACACACAGACATAGTCCGTGAAGCGATAGGTAAATCTGGAGCAGGAAGAATCGGAAATTACACTTTCTGTAGTTTCTCTTCAAAAGGCGTTGGTAGATTCAAACCAGGAGATGGTGCACACCCAGCAATCGGTGAAGTTGGAAAACTAGAGTTTGTCCAGGAAGAGAGAATTGAGTTCGTATGTGACCGAAGTATTGTAGAGAATATTGTAATAGCCATAAAAAAAGTGCATCCGTATGAAGAGGTTGCCTTTGATATATATCCGTTGGAAGAGCTTTAGTTTGTATTTTGCGAAGACTAGTAAAAGCGAAATAAAAATGATGACATGATTGATATCAAAGTTAATATAAATAATGTTGAGGAGTATAATTATTTATATGATCAGGTTGGTTGGGGCCGTTATAATTATGAAATATCAAAAAAAGCTTTAGACAATACATTGTATTCTGTTTCAGTCTATGATGATGAGAATATAATTGGCTATGGAAGAATAATTGGTGATGGGATTTGTTTTTTATATATACACGATGTAATGGTGCTTCCCGCATATCAAGGGAAGAAAATCGGAACCAAAATAATGAATGAATTATTAAAATATATTAAAAGCATAAAGTTAAGTAACCCTAACGCCAGAATTTATTTGGGTGCATCCAAAGGAAAGGAAGATTTTTATAGAAAATTTGGATTTATCACGAGAAGCGAAGCTGATTTAGGAAGCGGAATGATATATTCAATTAAAAAAATCACTACCTATTCGGTGGTGATTTTTTGTGTTATAATTTTAATATATAAATATAAAGCATTTTTTGGTATGTTTTCTCAGCTAAAAAATAATATTTTAGGATTAGCTATAAGCTTTTCCATAATTATTTTCAGTTTATTTGGTGTTCAGTTTGTTCAAGCTGCAGCAAATAATGATCATCTTATTAATTTTAATAACAATCAGACCAATGGCCAGGCTAGCTCAGATGCTATTGCTATTAGGGTCTTTAACAATGACTTAAACTTTTCAGCTCGTGAGTGGTATGACAATAATGTTAGTACTAAAAGATCGTTACAGTCATTGGTTGTTGATGGTTATAGTGCCGTTAGAGATAGTCGAACCGTTTATGTTGCCGCTTCCAATGTTGCCCGATGTAATACTGTGGGCCTAAATGACGGTGGTAGTAGTTTTTGTTTAACTCCAATTATTGCTGTTATATCCTTTAATCAAAATATTTCTACTGAAACAGTAGATATTTTTGGTCAAATCTTAAACAATTGGAAATTTAATAAAAATCTTATTAGTCTGCCCAGCACTTGTTCTAATAATAACGCAACTGTTTGTTCCTCTGACTCAGATTGTCATGATAATGGTTTTTGTTCTTCACAAAAAAGTAAAGTAATTAGAGATACTCAAAGATTAATTGACATAGCGAGTATTAAATATAAGTTAGACAACTATCGTCAAAGATATCAGCATTATCCTAATTTAGAAGCCGGTTCCTATTTACCAAACAAAACTTTGTCGGTTTGGCCTAGTTGGCAAAAAACCCTAGCGACTAAACTTGGCTCAGCTTTACCGGTTGATCCAATTAACAAACTGGGACCTTGCTCTGACGGCGGGTTTAATTCAACAACTTGTTGGAACGATGTTTCTAAAAGATTTTATAGCGCGATAAATAATTTGAATGGTTCTAACAGCATGACCTTGCCAGCCGGAAGCTTGGCTATCCGTTACGAATTTATCAATAATACAGAATATAATCTCTGTACTAAATTTGAAACCAACTATTATAATATTTCTCAAAATGAAAATAATTGTACCGATGGATTTAATAACGGAGGACCAATAATCAACTGTCGTAATATTCTTGGTTTACCCAATCGTCCATTTACTGGTTTTGTTGAAGTTTCTGATAATGAAGGTGATCAAATAGCTAGTATTTCTATTAGCCCAACTAGTTTGGCTGGTTGGGCAGCAATTTCGGCTCAATTAACCCCTGATCGTCACTATATAAAAATAACTTCTAATCAAGCTGGGCCAAATAATCGCTATACTTTAAATGTAACGGCAACGGATTCTCTTGGAGCATCAAGCAGTGCTAGTTGTTCAATTCTAATCGGTGGCAGTCGCTATACTTTAACTTATACTCCCGGAACAGGTGGCTCAATTAGCGGTAGTCGTAATCAAATAGTTGATCAGGGCAGTAGCGGTACTCCGGTTGTAGCCAATCCTCAAGCTGGTAAACATTTTGTTAAATGGTCAGATAACAATGACACTAATTCTCAAAGAACAGATATTAATGTTTCTGGCAATATTACGGCAACTGCTATTTTTGAAAATAATCCTAGCTATACTTTGAGTTTTGATGTTAACGGAGGACGCCCATTAAGTAGCGACTCTAAATCAGTTACTCAAGGTCTACCAGTTGGCGAACTGCCAACTCCAACCAGAGATGGCCATGCCTTTGAAGGTTGGAACACACAGCAAAATGGTAGTGGTGTTACTTACACGGCCACAACACCCTATAATAATAGTGGCGATTTAATTCTTTATGCTCAGTGGTCAAGAAATAGTTTTAATTTAACATATAACCATGGTGCTGGCGGAATGATTCAAGGAACTAGTCAACAGACTGTTAGCCTTCATGGTGACGGTAGCCAGGTAATAGCTTATCCTAATACTAATTATGGTTTTTTGGGTTGGTCAGATGGGCAAACTGGGGCGACTAGAACTGATACTAATATTATTCAAGATCTTACTGTTGATGCTTTATTTAGTCAAAATAGTTGGCAGTGTGGTACCAGTTTTATAGATGACAGAGATAACCATACTTACGACACTATAGCTATTAATGGTCAGTGCTGGATGAAAAAAAATTTAAGATGGCTACCAACAAGTGGAGTTAATGCTATTAATAATGTTTCTAGTACAGCTCCGCGTTATTATGTTTATAATATTAATGTAGCTACGAGTAATACTGCTTACATTCTCCAGTACTTTAATTATAATAAATATGGTGTTTTATATAATTGGCCAGCTGCTCAAAGTGCTTGTCCGACTGGCTGGACACTGCCAACTAATGATGAATTTAATACTTTAGCTAACGCCTTGGGTGGGATTAATAGTGCTGGTCCTAAGATGAAAACACCAACTGAGTGGGGAAGTTCAAATGGAATTAGTTGTGGCGGTAACAATAGCAGTGGATTTACTGCTTATCCGTCAGGGTATAAAGATATTTCAGGTTTTATGGGGTTTAGTGCTAGCGTTAAATATTGGACTAATACTAATTATAATACTAGTGATGCACGGCATCGGACTCTAAGCGGTTGTAGTTCAGATGGTAATTCTTTATACCAATCACATTCTCCAAAGTATTTTGCTAATTATGTCCGCTGCTTTAAGCCAATTATTTATGTTATAAAATATGTAGCTGTGGCCAATGGTTCTATTACAGGGAGCACAACACAAACCGTAAATTATAGTAGTAGTACTTCTCCAGTAAGAGCTATTCCAGCAAGCGGCTATAAATTTAAGAATTGGTCAGATAACTATACTGTTAGTGCTAGTCGAACCGATGTCAATGTTACTTCTAATAAAACAGTTACAGCTAACTTTGAATTAGATACTCCGCCAATTGTAGACAGGTAGATTCCTATTGAGATTAGTTTTATTGACTTTCTCTTGATTTTCTGCTATGCTTAGACCTGTAAGTTTTTCTTTCTTAGAGTGCTCATAAAAAAAGTCACCTGGAAATAAATCGGTCGACTTACGATTTATTAAAACACATAAGCTCGCAAGCTAGTATGTCCAAAAAATTATATGTTGGCGGCTTGTCCTACAGCCTTACCAGTGAAGCTTTGAAAGAAGCTTTCCTACAGGCCGGTGCAGTTGATTCTGCTTCTGTCATTATTGACAAAATGACCGGTCGTTCTAAAGGCTTTGGTTTCGTTGAAATGTCTACTGAAGAAGAAGCTCAAAAAGCTATCGAAATGTTCAACGGACAGGAAATCGCCGGTCGTCGCGTTACAGTCAATGAGGCTCGTCCTCTAGCTGATCGCCCGGCTCGTACCAACAACTGGGACAATCGTTCTACCCGCAGTTTCTAACTTCGGATATAAGTGATTCCAAAAACGCCACTAGGTTAATACCTGGTGGCGTTTTGTATCCGTTGATTTTTTTCGAGAAGTGCATTATGATAAAGGAAATTAACTGCGGTTAATTTCCTTTTTGTTGTATTTAACTTTAAACATTGTTTATGGCCCATGTAGAAATGAGGACATCAGCCAAACAGAAGAGTCGCGCTTGGCAGTTTTTCGGACTTATGATGGTCTTGGTGGTTGCTAGTTTGTTAGTCAATCTTGGCCCTCAGTACAATCAGTTTGTAACCAAGCATAA
>DAOQAO010000027.1:0-7637 GCA_035354095.1 bacterium
GAACAGTCCCCTGTCCCTTATAGCGACTATCGTAATCTAAATTAGTAGTTAATTCAGGCAATTGTCCTTGCCATTTCTTTTCAGCCCAAGCATCGTCTGCTTTCCACTGGCCTATTCTAACCAATTGCAAAACCTTGCCCACAGCTTCTTTATTTGGATTTATTGATACATAAAAACTAGCTTGTTTACGTGGCGCTTCATCAGACCAATCAGCTATTCGCCAATTAATTTTACGATTTTTGTCATCATAAGATAAATTGCCACCAGTTAGCCCGGCTTCACCTTGCCAAGTAGCTTCATCCCCCAAAACGGCCGAAAACTGAATATCACTCAAATCACCGCCATTATTATCAATCGTCCAGGTTACTAAATAACTAGTTGGTAAACCAACCATCGGTGGCAAAGGCCCAATACCAACTTGATCACCATCTTCAGTATAATAAAAAGCTTTAGCTGATGATTTAACTAAGCCAGCTTTTTTGAAAACAAATTCTACTTCTGCCTCCCGCCAAGTCTGCTGACCAATGGCGGTTGTTAACTGGCATAAAACCTTATTTTCTTTTCGGCTGCTTTGTTCTTGCCAATGTAGAATTGCCGACAAACTACTGCTAGCCTCAGCCTCAATTTGTCCAGATAAACCGCCATTTTTTATTGTTAGTGGCTGACTACTGCTAGCAAAATTAACTGTCACGCCATCATCGACGCTGCGGCAATTATATTCAACTAAAATTGGCTGCTTGGCTTGATTGCTATATTCTATTTTAGCCTCTAATTCAGTCTCACTACCTTCAATAACCGGATGTTCAAAACTCATCTTCCAAGACAAAGGCTGTTCTTGATAAACAATTGGCTGATGTTTAATTGGTTTGAAGCTTTCAACAATTTTTTGGTTTATTTCCCATTGCGAACCACGAATAATCCACCACATAATAATTAACAGTACTATCAAAAGAATAGCCCCAAAATCCAATATTAGATGCCAAAGTTTATTAGCATAAAGCTTCTGATAACGCTGTTGCCATTTGTCGATTATTTTTCTAATCATAGCTTTATTATAGCATTAATTACGCTGCTGGACTAGAATTTCTCCTCGTCCATCGTTATTAATATCACTAATCATTACTTGATAACCGGTCTTGCTATTGCTCTTAAAAGCTTGAAATTGCCCGAGCAATTTTCCTTGTCGATTAAAAATCCTAACTTGCGGGCCACCACCAATACTAGCGACCGCTACAATTTCAGCTTGACCATCACCACTAATATCACCAATTGCTGTGGCTACACCACCACGAAAATTTTTATCAAAGGCTAACCACTCTGGCGATAAAAGCTTACCACTCAAGGAATATAATTTAATAACTGGAGCCATGCCACTTTGTGCTGAAACCGCCAAAGCCATTTCTTTGTCATTTAAATAACCAGCTGAAATATTAATACCACCGCGAAAATTTTTATCAAAAGCTAACCACTCTGGCGATAAAAGTTTACCCTGATAATTATATTGCCGAACAATTGGAGCCATATTTTGACCAGCACCAATAATCAAATCTGGTTTTTTATTTTTGCTAGATAGTAAGGCTAAACTCGGCCGTCCATTATATTTTGCTCCAAAAGGCTGCCACTTGTTAATTATTTTCCCTTGCTTGGTAACGATAATTTGATTATTGCGATTAAAAACTTGTTCGAGTCCACCTTGTAAATCAAGATTGGCTAAAATAGTCTGATCACCCGCTGCCAAATTAGTCTCATAAGCAAAAAAACCATTACGCACTGTCTGACCGCGTTGATTAAAAACTCTAACAAAACCACCATTAAAGAAGGTTTGATTCACTACTTGCAGTTTGCGTTTCAAAAAAACCAGACCATCACTAGGCTCCAAAGCTATGTAATTAACGATCTGGCCATTATTTACTAATGGCGCCTGAGTTCCTCTAAGCTTTTCCAATTCTTCATTTTTTAAAGAATAAATCTGGCGTTTATTAGTTGAATTAACTACTATAACTCCATTTTCAAAATCTCTCCGCCAAAGACCAGCTTGAATCTTACTATTATTAATCGCTAAAAGATTATAGGCTTTTGAAGTTGGTCGACCTAAATTAACCGAATATTCATCATACCACCACAATTGCTCATGCGATTCTTCGCCATAATCAAAAGAAAAAAAGCCATCACCAAGCAGAGCACTAGCCAAACCGAAACGCATCTTTTGATAATTATTTCTATCACCATTATTGCAAGTATTACCATTAATAACATAAATCTGCGGCGAATAATTTTGTTTTGGCAATTTATCTAAATAATATTCCATGGAAGCCGACCAACTGCCATTACCCTCCCAATAGGCTGGGAAAGTCTCAAATACTCGGCCATTAATTTTTGGTTGATAACTAGCTAGCGAATTGCCGTTAATTAAAATTATTTTTTGGCTACCTAGTTTATCTCTAGTTTTTTTAAAAATATTAGCCATGCCTTGGCGCCAAGCACTGTCCATTTCATCAACTGACTCAGCCTGATTATCATCATCAATATCAATGCCATTCTTATTAAACCGGCTAATTCCAGCGTCAACCGTATCAAACATCAAACCATCCCACTTGTTCCAATCAAGCTCGTTACTTAAAAAATTAACATTAATTGTCTGCCATTCAGCTTTAGTAATATTGATAGCATAAAGGCCTGGCCACATTTCAATTCGATTGCCACTGGCATCACGAAGCCACAGATCCTTTTCCTCGGCTAACTCCCAAAGGCGATTAATATTACTAGACATCGCCATTGATGGATAAACATAAGCTAAAACCAAGCCCTTTGGCTTAGCTTGTTTGTAACTAGCAAAAAAATCAGGAAAAGCCCACTGATAATCATTAGGTAAAATTAGTAGGTCCCATTTTTTTAGGCCTTCCAAATCAGCTGACCCGACATGGCCGTAATATTTTAGATAATAATTAGCCAGACGCGGGTAACTTTCTGGTAATGTAGCCGCCCTAGCTAATCCAAATGGAACAACTAAACTAAAAAAGAAAAAAATTGTCGTCCAAATTTTAGACATTAGTTTGGTCAATCACTTCTTGGTAAAGTTTTTCGATTTCGGCTAAATGGCTGGGCCAATCAAGCCCAACAACCGATTGTTTCGCTTTTTGACTAACAGTTTGTTGATCAGCTTCCATAGCTTTAGTCAAAGCAACTGCTAGTAAATCACTATTATTAGGTTCAAATAACCATCCATTAATCCCGTCGTTAACTACTTCTGGTAAGCCGCCAATTTTGCTAGCAACAACCGGACAACCACGACCAAGAGCCTCTAGAACGCTAAGCGGCATATTTTCATACCAAATTGATGGTGCCACCAAAGCAATTGCCCCATCAATCAAACTAGCTAATTGACGATTATTTTGAAAGCCTAGAAACTCAACCTGACTATCAATACCTAGTTGGCTAACTAATTGTCTTAAATTCGCTTCTAGCGGTCCGCTACCAGCAATTTTTAAACGATACTTGGTCTCAGCTAAACCATGGAGTAAAACTTCAATACCCTTTTCTTGAGATAGGCGACCAGAATAAAGAAAATAATTTTGTGGTTGCCTTTCCCCTGATGGCAATTCACCGATTGGATTATTGATAACTCTTATCTTTTCTTCGGACCAAGCTGCTTGCTGGCATTTATCAGCTAAAAATTGACTTGGTGCAACAAATAGCTTAATACCTCGATCATAAGTCCGACGCATTTTATGAATTGACGATTCTAAGCTGACCAAAAAACTTTGACTCAGTGAGTTTTTAAAACATCTCTCTCTAAAACAATGCCAAAAATTACCATCCAGACATTTTTCGCAAGGTCGACCATGATTTAGCATCTGATAATTAGGACAAACTAGTTTATAATCATGAAGCGTCATAATTACTGGCACACCGGCTTCACGAGCTGCATCAATAATTGATGGTGACAGTTGGTGATAAATATTATGAGCATGAATTATATCTGGTTTAAACTTTTTTATCATCTGATAAAAACAAATTTTTGACTCCAGACTATAAACTATTCTAAGTGGAGCCTTAACTTTATCAATGATATTTGGTTTTTCAAAATTAATATTACTCGGCCAATAGCGGCTATTATCGTCAGGTAAATTGCGCTGATCTTTCATGCAAAACTTAGCCACTTGATGACCATTTGCAATCAATTTTTCAGTTAATTCTAAAAAATATTTATCCGCCCCGCCTCTTGGATAATTAAATTTATTGACTTGGAGTATTCTCATCCGCTTGCTTTAACTTTTTATAAAAATTTTCATATTGAGTAACCGTCTCATCAATTGAAAATTCATGCTTTATTTTATTTTGTAAATTATCAGCATAATTAGTCAACTGACGAAGATCACCACTCAAATGTTTAGTTAGATATTTGGCTAACTGTCCTGAAGTCTCTGGATTAAACAAGCAGCCATCTTGTTTATCAGTAATGATTTCTTTGATACCATCAACTCGACTAGCAAAAACTGGCCGACCAGCTGATCCAGCCTCTAAAATCGCTAAGCCCAAGCCCTCCCAGCGAGAAGGCATAATAAAAATATCTAGTTCTCCTAAAAATTTTGGCATATCCGCTACATGCCCGACAAAAAAAACTTTTTCTGCAAGACCAAGATACTGGGCTAACTGCTGAAGTCCTTCGGCCTGCCTGCCAGTTCCAGCAATCAAACACTGCCAATTAATTGTTTTTGGCAATTTTGCTAGTTCTTCTAGCAGCAAATCAAAACCCTTTTGCGGCACCAAGCGCCCTACAGCCCCAAATCGCCAAAGATAATTAGGGCTTTCAATTTTACGCCAATCAAAACGAATATTATAAAACTTACCATAATCAACACCGTTATAAATCACCTCAACAATTTCTTTCTGATAACCGTATCGTTTAATTACATCTTTTTTGACTGCCTCAGATACAGCAATTATCTTATCAGCTGATTTTCGAAAAAGTTTTTTAAAAAAGATTACTCGTCTTGGTTCATCTTTATCCAAATTATGTTCAATACTAACTATCTTTTTAATTCCAGCCAATCGACCGATTGGTCGATAGATATCAGCCGCCAATTGAGTTTGTAAAATATCTGGTCGAACTTCTTTTAAATACCCAAACAAACGCCAGGCAATAATAATTGTTCTAAAAGCCTTAACCAACAAATTGTTGGTTTGTTTATAGTTAGATAACAATCTAATGTTTATCCCTTTAGCGGCTAGTTCCTTACGCCACTGCTCAGCATCATCTGAACCAGCCTTAAGACAACAGATATTTATTTCGAACTTTTCCTTATCTAGTCGCTTTAAAATATCAACCATCAACCTCTCCGCGCCACCAATAAATAAATGTGGAGTTAAGCAAACTATCTTTATCAACTGATTGTTATTTTCTTTCTTTGTCATATTTAATTAACTGTCCAGCAATTAAGGTTAGAGCCACTGGTAACCAGACCCGACCTTTGTAATAAGAAGTATTGAAAAATTGAAAAAATAGTCCGCCAAAAGCACCAAGAATCAAAGGAATTACCCAGGCTGCACTACTCTGGTTATTTCGCCAAAGCTTGAGCCAATATTTAATTAAAGCAAAAAATAAAATAAAATATGTCAAAAGACCAATAAGCCCATTTTCAGCAATTAACTTTTGAATAACACCGTGAGAATCAATCGGATCACCGTATTTAGCCACAAAACGCAGGTTGTCACCAACCATCCGAAGATATTGTCCGCTACCTAGGCCAACGAGCGGATGTTCTAAAAAATTGTTAACTGATATTTGTAGTAATAACGCCCTATTTTCAGTCGAGCTAAAGTTAGACACCTGCAAGTTTTCCATCCTCAGCCATAGTGGCAAAGCTATTATAACCAAAATCCCACTGGCCAGTAGCCAACCAATTTTCTGGCGACTATTCTTTAAAAAACACCACCAAATAACTAGCTGTAAAGCGGTTGTAATCCAGGCGGCTCGAGAAAAAGTCAGCAGTGTCAAAATTAAACAACAGAAAAAAACAACATCTAGCCAGCGCTGGCCAATCTTATTTTTTATTAAACCTCGCGCGGCCAGTAGAAACATGTTGCTGATTACTAAAAATTCAGCAATTAAATTGTGATTATAACCCAACCACCAATGCCCCCAAAGCGATGCTGGCTGAACCCGAAAAAAAACATTATTTAAATCTTGCTGGGTTAGTGACCAGAGACCAACTAGACCGCTGCCAATTCCAGCAATAATTACTCCCCATAAAAGCCAGCGCCATTTTTGCCAAGTATTTACCAAATTAGCTGGAACAACAATATAGAAAAGATAAGCAAAAACAATTGTTTTAAGACTATATTTAATTGATTCAATTGGCCACGCCCCTAAGGCTGAGCTAATTAAAATCGCTGCTAAAAAGAAAAACCAATACCACCCGAGTGGCCAAACTATTGGCTGTAATTTTCTTTTAATTAACGATTGATAGCAATACTTACCAGCAAAAATAGCCCCAACTATTAGGGCTAAAAAATCGCTAACTCTCATGCCACCCCAATTTCCTGGTAGGCGACAATCAATTAGAGGTAGAGTCAAAGCACTTAAAAACAAGCCGGCTAGCATTAAAAATTCCAGCGGCTTTATTTTATTAACTTTCTGGTTATTTAACCCCATTTTTTTGCTTCATAACAACTTTATATTGTCACAAAACCAGCTAAAAGTAAAGGCTTTTATTGGCTCAAAAGAAAAAATCCACCAAGCCGGTATCTGCAGTTAAGCACTACCAACTTAGTGGATTAAGTTATGGTTTGACGGTAATTGTTTCGTCGCCAAGTTGGCGAGAATAAATGCCGTCTTTTGAGTTAAAAGTTAAAGGGCCACGCTGACCTAAAGATAGTTTCTTAAGCTCTTTGAGCTTATTTAGTTTTTCTTCAGACAACGTCAAGTTATTTCCTAAACAAAAGTAAGCATTGTCCACTAACAAAGAACTATTATAGGCCATTTCTGCCCTATCACCAGTTCCCTGTATTAACACTGTCGGCCACTGAGAAGCCAAACGCATTGCTTGATTCCAGTCACCATGGGCCTTGGTCGGAAAATCTTCCAACATCCGGCCATTAATTTTATCCTGGTAAAACAAAGACAAATGATTCCCTAATATTAAGAAGTCTTGTCCTTTAGTCTGGCGAATGCCGGCTAAAAAAGAATCCACTCCTCGATACCAGGCATAATCAGTAGCTCTAAGGCCATCGACTTGACCATCGAGATCAATATCCATCGGACCAATCCACGACACTTCGTCATAAAGATTGTCCAAAAATAATCCGTCCCAAATGGGATTATTCAAAACATTTTCGAGAAGAATCTCTTTAATATATCTTGAATAATTATAGCCATCGACTATTGGGCAAAGATCACTTTGGTTAAGGACTTTCATCCCTTGCCAAAAAACGACTTGCTTGCCATCTGGCCCCTTGAGTAACCACTCGGGAAATCTTTCCTCAATTGTTTTGCTCAATCTAGCACCAAATGGACGATTAGCTGGAATTGGCTCACTCCAGATTTCAAAAAAATTAACATAGCAGATAACCCTAATCTGGTGATTCAATCTTTTCAATTCTTTCAATCGTTCTGGGTTATTGAATATATTTTCTAG
>DAOQAO010000028.1:0-7539 GCA_035354095.1 bacterium
TACCGGATAGCTTGGTCCTCGGCTTGTCTTTCCTCGGCGATAACTTCTTTGGCTCGTTGTCTGAGTTCGGCCAAATCCAATTTAGTTAGAGGCTCAACTAGATTAAGTAGAGCTTGATGTTCATTTAAGGCTGGATTTTCAATAACATCAGCTAGAATAACATCAAGAATCGCTCCAATTTGTGGCCCAGGGGCTAATTTAAATTCAGTCATTAAATCATGGCCATTAATCTTGAGCATTTTAACTGAGACTGGATCATGACGAACCTTGTCAAACATGTATTCTAGATGTCTTAGCTTGTATGGTTTAGCTTTAACTGTGCCTGAGCCAAGACGATCGGCGATTCGCAAATCGATCAGGTCAGCTAGATTTTGTTCACCAGTCTTGGCAATCAGGCGCCTAACTGAGGCTTCGGTAACTTCGCCGACATTATAGTAAAACATGTGATTGCGAACCAGATTGACGACGCGATCAGTATCTTGGTTGGAAAAACGGAGTCTTTCCATTATCTTTTTAGTCTGTTTAGCACTAATGTATTCGTGATTATAGAAAGTAACTTGGCCACTGATGGTTTTTTTAGCTTTAGTTTTACCAATGTCATGAAGTAGGGCAGCTAGACGAACCATGGGGTCATTACTAGGGCAATGCTTCAATGATAAAAGGTTGTGTTCAAAAATTGTATACACATGATGATGATTTTGTTCAATACCGTAACCATCAGTTAATTCAGGCAAAATGTATTGCAGGAGCTTAGTTTCGTATAACTTTTTAAAGCCATAATAAGGATTTGGCCCAGCAAGAATTTTAGTAATTTCGTCACGGACTCGCTCTTTGGCAATAAATTTAATACTGCCAGCCAACTTAACCATGGCTCGTTCAGTTTTTGGTTCAATAGTAAAACCAAAACGGCCACTAAAACGAATAGCTCGAAGCAAGCGCAAGGCGTCTTCTTTAAAGCGATCAAGCGGTTCGCCAACAGTTCGAATAACTTTTTTGTCCAAGTCTTTTTGTCCACCGTAATAATCAACAATGTCACCGCTCAAAGACATGGCCATGGCATTGATAGTAAAATCACGGCGGCTTAAATCATTTTCTAATTTATCCTCAAAACAAACTTCGCTCGGGTGGCGGTGGTCATCATAGTTAGATTCACTACGATAGGTAGTAATTTCAACGACCGGCACATTTTCAATATCATGAAAAGGCACAATTACTGTGCCAAAGTCATTTTCATATTTACTATCGGCAAATATTTTTAAAGTTTCTTCAGGTCGAGCATTAGTGGTAATATCCCAATCTTTAGGTTCGCTGCCCATTAAAATATCGCGGACGCAGCCACCAACCACAAAAGCCTCAAAATCCTTATTTTCTAAAGCAATTAAGGCTTGTTGAACAAAACTTGGTAGTTTTTTTGCTGGATTGATTTTGGGTAGTGATTTTGACATTTAGTTTGAATCTTTACTCGGCTGTAAGGCAGCTAGAAGCTGGTTATAATCTTTAATTAGTTGGTTATAAGAATTGATTTTTGTATTATAATCTTGACGATTTTGCTCATAAGCCTGAACCGCTCGATTGTAGACTGGAACTAATTCGTTGTATTCGCTGATATTTCGGGCAGCTTTTAATTCGTCTAGTCTTTGTGATTGAGCCCTGAGTTCGGTTTGCTGAGCTTCAATTAATGGTTTTTGTTCCTCAATTTGCTGGTGCAAACTATTGATTTCAGAATTTTTGTCAGTTAATTGTTGAAGTATATTTTTTACATCAGCTAAACCATTCCAAGCATTACCAGAGCTAACATGATAGATTTCTGGTGCGGCTAGATTACCACTAGCCTGCCAACTTGGCAAGGTCGAACCAGTTGTACTAGCAGCTTGGCCGCTGATGTCTTTTGGTATAAGACCAATGCGGTAATATTGGGTAGTTTCTAAATAACAGAAACCGCTACCGTAATTAGCAGAATTTTTCGGACAAACAATTCCTAAAGCCATATGATTGGCAGTTGGATAAGACAGGAGGGCAGTGCCATAGCCTAATTTACTAAAAATCATCCAAGCTAGTAAAGATTTATCAGTACAAACACCTTTATTTAAATATAGTGTTTCGTAAGGATAGTTTGGGGTAGCTTGATTTGATTTTTGAGCAATTAATTCGCTGCGGGCTTGATCATAAGGAATTGATTGGACAAAAGATGCTGCCAATTCAGCCAATTGGCTGTCGTTCAGATTATTTTTTGTAGCCTGTCCTCGCAATTGGCTAACGATTTGGTTGATTATTTTTTCTTGTTCAGTTCCGGTAGTAAATTGTTTGTAATAGCGATCGCGCCAATCACTAGGTAGTTGACCACTATAAGAAAAAACTTTTGGCTGCTGCTGATAATATTTGTAGTAGGTGTTGGTTAATTCCAGCTGGATTAAATAATCCTGATCATTCCAAGTCCAACGCCAGACTTTGGCGGTTGGACTTATGGCAGTGGTTGAAGAAGCAGCTTGAGTTGGAGTTTTGGGAGAAATTTTTAAGGTTCCAGTCGGGATTGGGTTGATGTGCTCATCAGCAGCGCCAACTGCCGTTTTTTTCATTATCTCAAAGGCATCGGCTGGTCGTCCTAAATAATAAAGCTGCCGTTTGCTCGGTTCAAAATAATAGGCTTTGCCATCATCTTGAGGTTTTAAAAGGATTCGACCGAGCAAGCGATTTACTTTGCTTTTATCGAGCTGATTTTTTTCTAGTAAAGCGAAGTCAGTATTACTAATACCAATCGCTAAGGCGCGCATTACTTGGAAAGCGTCAG
This sequence comes from bacterium, assembly GCA_035354095.1. Lineage (GTDB taxonomy): Bacteria > Patescibacteriota > Patescibacteriia > Patescibacteriales > Patescibacteriaceae > UBA1359. The sequence goes on from DAOQAO010000028.1 coordinate 2,789, forward strand.
CCGGCCGTCCCAGGTAATAACGCTTGCTGTCTGTTGGGTTGATATACCAGGCTTCCCCCTTGCCTTCGACGGCTAGCAGTATTTTCCCATCAAAAGGTGTGGTAGCAGTTGCTGGTAAAACTTTTAAACTAGACAGTAATACTATGGCCGAAAAGGCGATAGTCAACATTTTACGCATAAGCTAAAAGATGTTAAATTGATAATGAAATTATAGCTGATTTTTAAATAAACGAAAACTTATGAACAAAAGAAAATATTTAATTTTTGCTTTGAGCCTACTGATGTTTTTCGTTTTTCAGCTAAAAGTGGCCTCGGCGGCTAGTTTGAGTCAGAAATTATCAGGCCGAATTTTACTTGATGTTGCTAGATCTGGCCGAGCTTGGTATGTAAACCCAGTTGATTTGCGTCGCTACTATTTAGGACGGCCAGCTGATGCTTTTGGTATTATGCGTCAGCTCGGGTTAGGTATTACTAGCCAAAAATTAGCGCAAATTCCTTCATCAACAGTTTCAATTGATTGGGCAGCAGCTAGCGACACTAGCACTTTGGCTTATGATTTAGCTTTAGTCCAGCAGGTTAAGGGTAGAATTTTAATTGATGTTGAGAAAAATGGTGAGGCTTGGTATGTAAACCCAGTTGATTTGCGCCGCTACTATTTAGGACGGCCAGCTGATGCCTTTGGTATTATGCGCCAGCTTGGTCTTGGTATTAGTACGGTTGATTTAGCGCATATTCATAAGCCAGGTCTAGATGAAAGCCTGGATCAGTATAGTAGCTATGAGATAAAGTATGTTACGACTACAGCTGGTGTTTTTCGAACTGATTTGATAACAGTTGATTTAAGTGATCCTGATTTAAAAATAATTACTGATACGGCCAGCGACAGCGATTGCTCAGGGGTTTGTCCAGCTCGGGAACTGGCTAGTTTTGTAGAGGATAATCATGGTTTTGCGGCGATTAATGCGACTTATTTTGATACTAGTGCGGCTAAACGCAATTATTATTTTTTTCCAGTCTATAACAGTCGATTGAGTTTAATGATTAATGAAGGGCAATTAAAATGGTGGACAACTGGTCCGATGATGGTTTTTGATCAAAATAACAAATTCTATTATTTCAAGGATAGTCGCCAATTTGGTAGTGTGGCCAAGTTTGAAGCTGCATATGGGGTTAAGATTCAAGCAGCTTTAGGCAATAAACCGCGGTTGATTGAAGATAATCTAAATTTATTAATTGATTGGGAGCTGGATAAACAACAAACCGAAGGTAAGTATTTGCGCAATGCCATTGGTTACAAAGATGGGAAAATCTATTTAGCTGTAGTAACAAAAGCCACTGTTCCTGATTTAGCTTTAGTCATGCAAGAATTGGGAATGCAGTATGCTCTTAATTTAGACGGTGGTTATTCGACGGCACTATATTATAATGATGAATATATGTTAGGTCCTGGTCGAAATATCCCCAATGTGATAATTTTTGGTAAGAAGAATCAATAATTTATGAATCAGCCAAGCGAACAAGAATTGAATCTTTGGCGACAAGCCATTGCCAATCAAGTCGATTGGTCTTTAATGGTTAAAGTAATTGTTAATTGTCCTCGTAAAGGTTGGCAAGGACAACTGGCTGATGGTAGTTGGAAAATTGGTATTAGCGAACCAGCTAATGATAATAAAGCTAATGAGGCCTTAATAAAATGGTTGGCGAGCGAATTGCAGTGTTCTATCAAGTCCTTAAAAATTGTTAGCGGACAGACTAGTCGACGGAAGATTATCCGTTTTATAAAAAAATAATGTTAGAAAATAAACCAAAATTATTACTGCATATTTGTTGCGGACCATGTGCTACTTGGTCAGCCAAAGAACTGATGAAAAATTATCAGGTGGTTTTATATTTTTATAATCCTAATATTTGGCCTAGAGAGGAGTGGCAAAAACGGCTGATAGCTGCTAGACAAGTAGCTGATGCTTATGGTCTACCCATAATTGTTGAAGATAGTGATGAAGCTGTCTGGTTAGATCAGGCTCAACCTTTCGCTGATGAGCCAGAAAGAGGTAAGCGTTGTCATCTTTGTTATAGTTGGCGATTAAAAAAGACAATTGAACGGGCCGAGCAGGATAACTTTGATTATTTTGCCACCAGCCTAACAGTTAGTCCTTATAAAGATAAGGAGGCGATTAACCAAATCGGCCAGACAATTGCGCAAAATAGTCAAGTGAAATACCTAACTACTGATTTTCAAAAAAATGATGGCTATCGTCAATCGATTATTTTGTCAAAAGAGCTAGGTCTTTATCGCCAGAAATATTGCGGTTGTCAGTTTACTGCTAGATAGTTTTTCTTGCTTTTTAATGGTATAATGGAAAAAATAACAAAATTATGGATTTACAATTTTATTTTGAACAAGCTATTGAACGGAAAGCTTCCGATCTTCATTTAGTTGGCGACAATTGTCCTCATTTGAGAATTGATGGTCAATTAGTTAAAATCTCTGATGAGCCAATTGAATCAAACCAACTATTTAATGCAATTCGTAAATTGTTGACTGATCATCAGCTTGAAAAATTGGAGAATGATAGAGAGCTAGATATCTCAAAAGTTGTTGCTGACATTCAGTTTAGAATTAATCTTCATTATCAACGAGGGGTTATTGGCCTGACAGCTCGCTTAATTTCTAGCGTTATTCCATCACCAGAAGAAATTGGTCTAGATGAAAATATTAAACGATTAGCTTATTTAAATGATGGGTTAGTCTTGGTGGTCGGAGCTTGTGGCTCGGGAAAGTCGACTACTTTGGCTAGCTTGCTAGGGATTATCAATCGAGAACGGCAGGGCAAAATTATTACCATTGAAGATCCGATTGAATATATTTTTGAAAATAACCGTTGTTTAATTGAGCAGCGAGAAATTGGCATTGATACCAATGATTTTGCTGTTGCTCTAAAGTATGTTTTGCGTCAAGATCCTAATGTAATTATGGTTGGCGAAATGCGTGATCATGAAACTATGGATGCAGCACTGACAGCTGCCGAAACTGGCCATTTAGTCTTTTCAACACTTCATACTAGCACGGCCGCCGAAGCATTATCGAGAATCGTTAGCTCTTTTCCGGCTTATCAACAATTGCAGATTGCTAGTAAACTATCAATGTGCCTAAGGGCGGTAGTTTCTCAAAGATTGCTGCCGGCAATTGGTGGTGGTCGAATAGCGGCTCGTGAAATTATGTTTAATAATGCGGCAATTGCTAATTTGCTCAGAAGTCAGAAACCAGAACAAATACAGTCGATTATTCAAACATCGTCACGCGACGGTATGATTTCTTTTAATCGAGCTATTGAACAATTACTAGCAACTGGTAAGATAACACCTGAAGTTGCCGCTGCCTATCAGTCTGGTGAGACTGGGGCGTCTTACTGGCGTTAAATTAATTTTAAAAAATAAAATAAAATTTATGGAAGTTACCATTGGAGTCATTGTCTTGGTTTTGATTCTATCTAGTTTAAGACAGGTTAATCAATACCAACGGGGGATTTTATTTACTATGGGTCGTTTTACTAAAACATTAGAACCTGGCTGGCGTTTAGTTATTCCGATTTTTCAAGGCTACCAAAAGGTTGATATGCGCGTTAAAGCAGTTGATGTACCAGACCAAAAAGCTATTACCAAAGATAATGTTTCAGTAATTGTTAATGCTGTTTTATACTACAAGGTTTTTGACGCAGCCAAGGCAGTTATTGAGGTGGAAAATTTTTATTATGCCATCAGTCAATATGCGCAAACTACTATGCGTAATATCGTCGGTGAAGTTACTTTGGATGAACTTTTAGCCAATCGAGAAAAGATTGCTGACAGAATCAGAGAAATTGTTGATATTGAAACTGATGCTTGGGGTCTCAAAGTTAACAATGTTGAACTAAAAGATATTAGTTTGCCACCAACTATGGAAAGGACAATTGCTAAACAAGCTGAAGCCGAAAGAGAAAAGCGAGCAGTTATTATCAATTCTGAAGGAGAAGTTGCTGCTGCTGAAAATATGGCTAAAGCTGCTCAGACATTATCATCTGTTCCTGGTGCATTACATTTAAGAACCTTACAGTCGATTAATGATATTTCTTCTGATCAATCCAATACTGTAGTTTTTGCTATTCCAGTTGAAGCTTTGCGTGCTCTTGAAGGTTTAAGCAAAAAATAAACATGCCGCTGAAAACTAGTCGAAAAGCAATTATCTTAAGCCTATTAACTTTTATATCTCTAGAGTTAATAGGCTGGCAGGTTGGTCGTATCTATTTGATTGCGGTGGTAATGATTTTATTACTGTTGGCGTCAGCCTGGCTATCGTTAAGTAAGAAAACAGTTACTTATCGTTTAATGGTTGGGGCGGTGGCAGCGACTAATTTTTTAGCTTTGGTTAGTTTTTTAACAATAGTTAATAGCTCTTTAGTTAGACAACTTTTAATTATTGGTGCAGCAATTTTGCAACTCTGGTATTGGCGTCGAGGTAAATCGGCTTGGTTTAATAATCAAACCAGTGCTTGGTGGCGCTTAGTTAATGCTATTAACCTTCTGACTGTTTGGTTGGCAGCAGCAACTCTTTACGGTTGGCAGTCGTTTTTGGCTTGGCCAATCTTTTGGTCTTGGTCAATTTGGGCTATTTTTCTGGCTATAATGATTTGGCTTGATTATCAAGTGGCTGAATTGCCGCTTACTAAACATTGGCCAATTATTTTAGCTAATTGGTTAATTGGCGGCGAGTT
>DAOQAO010000029.1:0-7398 GCA_035354095.1 bacterium
TCTTCTCCGACTGCTAGACCAGTTATCTTTTCTAGATTATTAATAAAAATAATAATATTTCCAGCTTGGTTGACTTCATGAATAATTCGAGCTAAACGATTCTGAGCCTCTTCTGGAGAAACGCCACCAAGTAGACTAGCTAGATCAACTTCTAACAAGCGTTTATCTTGTAAAAATTCTGGAACGCTTTCCTCAACCATTTTTTGTGCTAAACCATAAGCAATGGATTTTTTACCAACCCCTTCTAAACCAACCATAACCACACCCATTCGCCCAGCTGCCCAAGCATCAATAATTTGATTTAATTCTAATTGTCTCGCAGCACATAATGGCAATTGATTATTCTTGGCTGCCGCTGTTAGATCATGAGCAAACTGATTTAAAAAAGGAGTAGCTATAGCTGTATAAGCTCTATCCATATTGCTATCCGGCTTAAATTGAGCCAGGGTACGCATCTGCCGATACTGCTTAGCTAATCGTTGATTTATATGTAACCACTGAGCCATTTTGGCGAGTGAATCTTCTTTAATACCCGCTTCATAAATTACCTCTTTGGTAATTTGACTCTGTCCAGTTAGTGGAGCTAGAAAATCAGCTGTCAAAGGAACATCATCCTCCGTCCAAGCAGAAATGACTCCTTGAATCATAGCCACTTGAATTTCTTTAGAAAAACCATAACAGCCTTTGGCTTGATTGGCTAACAAATTATTTTTAATCTTTTTTTCAATCTCCTTAATATCTAAACCGAGACGAAAGAAAATTTGCGCTGATTTATGATTACTCAGAATAGCTAAAAATAAATAGTCTGGAATTATTTGTTCGTTTTTATAACGATTAGCAATAATGATTGCCTCACCTAAACAATCCAGCATTTCTTCTGGCAAATACTTAGCAACATTAATCTTCTGTTTTGCCGGCAAAGCTTGAGCAGTTGGCCAATCATTGGCAATAACAACTCCTTCTATTTCAAATTTTGGCAAAACCGTCTTATGACTACGGCGTGACAGACGATAAAACATCATTAAACCAGCTGCCAAAGACCACCCCCAAAGAAGATTGACTTGATTATAATCGGTCCACCAAGTTAGTTGAGTAACTTTTTTAAAATCAACTAGCCAGCTAGTCTCTTGACCAAAGTTCCAAAAAAATATCAACCAACCAAAAATAACAAATAAATATAACAATAAATCAAAAGATAAAAAAACTTTCTTTACTAGTTTTTTTTGTTTGATTACGCTCAAACTATTATTCCAGTCAAAATAAAACCAAATATTTGAACTCAGCCAACCTATGGACTGGCCAGAACATTTCTGACATTTTTCACCATTAACCAAACCATACCCGCCACAGTGCGGACAAGTTAGCCAACTATTATCGCTATGATTCTTGGCCATAATATAGAAGATAGAGATAGTAAAAAATCGCTAGCGGAGTTGCTGGCCAAGCCATGATTGCTACCAAAGCAATCAACCAACAAACAAGCCAAATAGTCAGACGAACAATTATCTGAATCAATCTAATAAAAAAACTGATTAAAAAGCCGGCAATATCATTTTGACCATACATTGGCACAAACAAATTTTTGAGCCAAACCATTAAAGCTAGGCCACGGCTAGTTTTTATTAGCCAAGCCCACCAATAGCCGATCCAAACAAACCAGCCTTGTGAATACCACCAGACAGGAAACCAAATTATTTCCTTAATTATCCGCCACAGAAGATACATATGTCATTATTATAGCAAATTACCCTCGGCTTAGCTATCTAACCAAGCCCCATCCTGTCTAACTAGCCAATCAGCAGCCCGACTGCTGTCAACTAGCAAAGCTTTAGTCAATCTTTCAATTCTCATACCCTGAGATCCTTTCAGTAATACAGTAGCTCCCTCAGGTATAAGATCATCTATTTCTTTGATAGCCTGGATGGAATTATCAAAAAAATTAATTTTACCTTTCCAACCATTAGCCTGAGCTTCTTCACCAATCAATTTAGCTAGCTGGCCAACTAAAATTATCTGACCAATTGGCAGCTTGGCAATAATTTGGCCAATTCGGCGATGTTCAGCTGGACCATCAATCCCAAGTTCGAGCATATCACCTAAAACCGCCACCCGTTGTTCTTTGCTACTAGCTGGCAGTCGCCCTAAAATATTTAAAGCAGCTACAACTGAAGTTGGTGAAGCATTATAAGTATCATCCAAAATTATTCTTGCCCGACTACCCGGCAAAGCATTTAATCTTCCCTTGGGAGGACGAAAATCGCGCAAAGCTTCAGAGATATCTAAAAGACTTAATCCATATTTAACACCAATTGACGCTGCTGCCAAAGCTGAATAAACAGCGGCTTCACTAATAATTGATGGCATGGCCACCGGGACAATCGATCCTTGATAATTGAGTTTAAACATTAAGCCTGGCAAATTATCAGATGACAACTTACTAATTTGTTCATAATTCAAACTCAGATCACTGGCTCTAACTTCAGCCTTGGAATCAAAACCATAAGTCACTATTTTGGCCTGGCTACTACTAGCCATGGCAGCAACTCTCTTGTCATCAATATTTAAAATAGCAAAACCATTGTTTGGCAATCCAGCAATAAGCTTGCCTTTTTCTTCAGCAATGGCATCTTGAGTGCCAAAAAATTCTAAATGAGCCTGACCAATAGTAGTAACCACTCCACTATTTGGCTTAATAATTGATAAAAGGTAAGTCATATCCATCGGGCGATCGACACCCATTTCCAGTACTAAAAATTCTGGATAATCTTTTTGTTTAAAAGTAATTAACCCAATGCTTTTGATAAAAACTTTTAACCAGCCAGTGAGTGATTTTCCTGGTGATTCTAGACCTAAAATCGTTAAAGGTAAGCCTATTTCATTATTATAGTTCTTAATATTACCACGAACTCGATACTTAAAAGACAGTACTTTTATGATTGCCTCTTTAGCGGTGGTTTTACCAACGCTGCCGGTTATACCAATAATTTGCGGCTGATATCTTTTAGTAACTTGGCGAGCTAAATTTTTCAAAACTATCTGTAAGATTTTTCTAAACATATTATTTTTTATCTTTAGCTGGCCGCTCAGCCGGCACCTGTTTATATTTTAGAATAAAATCAGCAATTTCACCAAATAATGGTGCAGCTGAACTTTCTGCCCAAACTACCCCACGAGGGTGATCAATTCTTACCACCATAGTAAAAACTGGATTTTCCACTGGCGCATAGCCGGCAAACGAACCAATATTAACACCAGCAATATACCCTCGACCATCTTGGCGCGGAACTTGAGCGGTACCAGTCTTACCGGCTACATAATACCCCTCTACCCCAGCTTTTTTACCATGACCATCTTCAACAACATTAACTAGCATTCCACCAACAGTTCGAGCTGCTTCTGGACTAATCACCTGACGAACAAACTGTGGTTCAGTAGATAGTCTAGTTCCATCTTCATTAACTATTTCTTTAACCAAATATGGTTTCATTAATTTCCCATCGTTAGCTAAGGCACTAAAAGCCATCGCCATTTGTAGTGTAGTCACATTAACACCTTGACCAAAAGAAGCTGTAGCCATATTGATGTCTTCACCCATCTTGCGATACATATTAACCAGACTGCCATCTGATTCTGACTCTAACTCAATACCAGTCGCTTGCCCAAAACCAAATTTCTTAACACCATCACGAAAAGCATCATACCCTACCTTCCTTAGGACAAAAACCATACCGGTGTTTAGAGAATCCTGTAAAACTCGAACCATATTGGTTACACCCCTACCTTTAAAATCAGAATTGTTAATTGTATTGTGGCCAACCTTAACCGAGCCAGCATCGTTATAAGTAGTTCCTGGGGTTACTTTACCTTGGTCGATACCAATCGCCATGGTAATTGCTTTAAAAATTGAACCTGGTTCATAGGCTTCAAAAGTTGGCTGATTATTAAATTGCCCCAGGTCTTTTACTTTTTGATAATCGTTAGGATTGAAATCTGGAGCTGAGCACATAGCCATAACCGCCCCAGTCTTCGGATCAACAATAACAATACTACCAGAATCAGCTTGATGTTTATCAATGGTTGCCAGTAAACGGCTACAAGCAAAATTCTGAATAGAACGATCAATTGTCAAAACTAAATCCGAACCATTAGTTTGCTGCTTGTATTGTCTGCCCTGCAATATTGCGGCTTGATTGGCGCTGCGTTCACCTCTAGCTGAACCGGCCCGGCCCATTAAAATATCGTCGAATGTTCCTTCTAACCCATATTTTCCTTTGCCAACTAAATCATCCTCGTCTTCTAAAGAAACAAAACCTAAAATATTGGCGCCAATATTTTTTTCTGGATAATAACGATAGTCTCGACTTTCTTGTCCTAGACCATTGATAACAATTCTAATTGAATCTTTAGCTTTAGTTGGTTGCCAAATTATTTTTTCACCATCAATTTTTAAATCTTCTGGTCTAACCAAACCCTCACCCCAAGCTTTAACTATTACTCGATAATAAACCTTCAAAATATTATCCGCTTCAATTTTCTTACCCAATACCTCATAGGGGTCATTGCCTTTATTTAATATTTTTAAATAATCAGCAATTTTTTTGTCTGATTGTTCTTTAACAGCTGCCTCGCGACGAGCTTTAGACATTTCTAAATAAAAAGGATCTTTGAGTAATGCTTCGTGTTTATTAATTATTTCTTCTTTAGCCGCAGCAATTTCATCAGTGCTGGAAACAGTTGGAATTAATTTTAATTGATCATCTAGCTGCTGTTTTAACTGATCTCGTTCAATTTTATCGATAGCCGCTAATATGCCTGGCTGATCAAAAGTTTCAAATAATATTTCAGCTATAGATTGTTGATCAATAATTATCGGAGATGGCTTTACTCCATCAGGTAATACTTTTTTAGCTTGTTCATCTCTTAATTTGTTAATACTTTCATTTTGCAAATCGCGGGGCACAGTATAAAGCGTAAAAAAGCGACGATTAGTAGCCACTGGATAAAGATTATTACCACTGGCTGAATCAGCTCCATTTTGGACAAAAATCTGACCACGAGTTGGTGCCAACTGAACATTAAATTCATGTTGGCTGCGAGCTTTTTCAGCGTAATAATCATGGCGGATTAATTGCAACCAAAAAAGCCTGGCAACAATTGCCAAGCCAAAAAAAGCAAAGATAGCTAATAAAATATTCAAATTGGCATTGATCGACCTGGAGCTAGACCTAAGAGCTGCGCCTGACCGGTCATGCCGAGCGGTAAACTTGCTTGACCGGGACATAAATTATTTTTTAGCTAAAACCTCATTATCAGTAACCGCGTAAGATAAGCGATCAACTGATACCATACCAAGGTCTCTGACTTTACCCTGTAAATGTTCATAAGAACTATAAAGAGTTACTTGATTCTGCAAATCAGCTTGCTTTTGACGCAAACTGGCTAATTCATTTTTCTGATCTTTTAACAAGAATGATTGAGTGGCTAAGCTGTTGGCAACCATTAAATAACTTAAAGCCGACAAACACATGGTTGCCCACAAAAAACGATTGAAACGGCGCCAAGTCCATTTAATGTTCTTTGGGACTTTGGTTTTCTGGCAATTAGTTGAAATTAATTCTTGAGCACTAACAGTCATAGCTTTTAGGGGATGGAAACTTTTAATTAATCTTACTGGCAGCCCTCAATTTGGCACTGCGTGAACGCGGGTTAGCCGCAATCTCAGCCTCGCTAGCCGTAAGCGGATGACGATAAACTATTTTTAATTGTGCTTTATGGCCGCATTGGCAGATTGGAAATTCTGGCGGACATAAGCAATCTTTACTTTCCCTGAGAAAAAATTGTTTAACTAGCCGATCTTCCAAGCTGTGAAAGCTGACTGCGGCAATACGGCCGCCATGGCACAACAAGCTTAGGGATTGATTTAAAATGGCTTCGAGATTATCTAATTCGCCATTAGTGGCAATACGCAAAGCTTGGAACAATTTTGTCGCTGGATGCTGTCTAGATCTAGCTAGATATTTAGCTGGCAAAGTCATTTTGACAATTTCCACCAATTCCTGACTGGTTTCTATTGGTTGTCGACGACGCTGCCTAACGATTGCCTTGGCAATCGGTCCAGCCCATGGTTCCTCACCATAATCCTTGATAATTCGAGCCAAATCGCTTTCTGTCCAATGATTGACTATTTCCATGGTTGTAGTTGGACTGTTAGGTCCAAAAGCCATGTCGAGCGGTCCGGTTTGATTGAAAGAGAAACCTCTTTCTTCATCAGCAATTTGTGCTGATGACAAACCCAAATCCATCACGATACCATCAAATTGTTCAAAAATTTGATGCTCAGCCAAAGCCTCTGACAGATTAGCGAAGTTATCGTTAATCAAAAGAACATTTTTTAGCCCAGCCTGGGCTAAGGTTTCCTGAGCGGCTGAAATGGCCATCGGGTCTAAATCAAAACTAACCACGAGACCATTATCGCCAACCGCCTTGGCCAAAGCCGTCGTATAGCCGGCTCCACCCAGGGTGGCATCAATGAAACGCTGTCCTTTTTTTGGTTGTAAAGCTACGAGAACTTCATCCAATAAAACCGGTTGATGCTGATAATCCATACCTTACTGCAAATCGTCCAACGATTCGGCAATTGAGCTGCTAGCTTGGTCATTAGTTGCCCGGTAAGCTTCCCAGCGGCTCTTGTCCCAAATTTCCAAGCGATCGTAGAGACCGGCAATCACCGTTTGCTTGCGCAAATCGGCAAATTGGCGCAAGTAATCGGGCAGCACTACCCGACCCTGCGCGTCACACTCTACTTCGCTGGCTCCAGACAACATAAAACGAGCAAAAGCACGCTGGTTAGCCTTGTTAAATGACAATTGGCTCAATTTACTAGAAACTAATTCCTCCCAAGCTTTCTTGCTATACAAAAACAGACAGTTGTCCAAACCCTTGGTAACAACTGCCCCTTTTTTCAATTCAGCACGAAATTTAGCTGGAATAGCTAATCTACCTTTTTCATCTAAATTGTGTTGAAATTCACCGATAAACATTGTTTGGGAGTTATGTTTGGTTGTTAGTGATTCACCACTTTTCACCACTTTTCACCACATTGGGAATTATAGGCTTTTTTTAAAATGTCGTCAAGGGTTTTCAATACAATAAAAAAACACCCATATCCAGGGTGTTAGAAACAAGCTGTCTAAAATTTGTATTCAGGTAAAAATCAATCAAAAACTATGCCTTTTCTTTCTTAATGGTAATATTTGGCTCACTAGAATACTTTGGTTCAACTACTCCATATTCTTGACCAGCTAACACTTGTCCACTACTCCCAATGACTTTTATACCAAGTCCATAGGCCAAAGCATTGGCCGTAACCACGCCAATTCTTAAAGAAGTAAAGCTTCC
>DAOQAO010000030.1:0-6871 GCA_035354095.1 bacterium
TTATAAAAATAGTCGAAATAATCAATAAAAACAAAGCCTGTCTAATGGTTTTAGTTAAGCTATCTCTTAATTTATCTGGTTGATTAACCAGTGCTGACATAGTTGGAAAAGCAGCTACCGCCAAAGATAAACCAAAAATTCCAACTGGAAATGATTGCAAATTATTAGCCAAATTAAATATCGCCAAGGAGCCGCTAGCTAGACCAGAGGCAAGTACAGTCATTGAAAGTAAATTGAGTTGTCCAACCGCCAAGCCCAAGGTTCGCGGCACCATAATTTTACCAATCTTTTTCAACTGACTATCTCGCCAATCAACAATTGGCTGCCACTTGTAACCAAAATGTTTTAAAGTTGGAATTTGCACCAATAAATGTAGGGCTGCACCAATAACCACGCCCCAAGCTAAACCAATTAAGCCAAATTTTGGCGCCAAAAATAAAGCACCAGCAATAATGCCCAAGTTATAAAAAATTGGCGAGAGAGAATAAGCAAAAAAGCTTTTAAACGACTGCAAAATACCGCCAGCCACACCTGACAAACCTAATAATATTGGTGATAAAAACATTAAACGACTCAGTTGAACAGTCTGCTCCAATTTTTCTGGAGAGAAACCTGGTGTCAATAAATGAAGTAATTGCGGGGCAAAAATAACACCGATCACTCCAAGAATTACTAAAATAATCAACAATGAATTGGCGACTAAATTAGCAAAACGCCAAGCCTCTTTTTTCTCAACATCCTTTTCGTTATTGAGTATGCTAACAAACAAAGGAATGAACCCAGCCGATAATGCACCCAAAACTAATAAATTATAAATCAAATCAGGCACGCGAAAAGCGGCATAATAAGCATCAAGCTCATCACCAGCGCCAAATTGACCAGCTAGTATTCGATCACGAAAAACACCAAGGAAACGACTAATAAATGACGACAAACCAATAACTATCGCTGCCCAGCCAACACTATCAATTGAACCGTGCCAAATCTTCTTTATTCCCATAATTAATAGCCTAATCTCTTGATTTGCCTAAGCATGGCTAGCTCTTCATTAGTTTCTAGCGGTAAAACTGGAGCTGAGCACCAACTAGTTAATTTTTCAGAGATTGCTGCTTGTAAATCCAAACTGCCAAAGCCAATACCACCGCTAAGGACAATGCCATCCACCTGACCATCCAAAACTGCCCAATATGCTCCGACAAAACTAATAATCCTGTAAACAAAGTAATCAAAAGCTTCTATTGCAGCTGCTTCACCCCTTTTTCTGGCAGCTAAAATATCTAAAAAGTCATCATAGCCACTAATACCAGCTAGCCCAGATTCTTTATTTAGCAAATGACGAACTGCTTTAATTTTTTCTTCACTAGTCCCACCTGGTGTTTTATCAATAATTTCTAGCAATAATCCTGGATCAATATCGCCGCATCTCGTCATCATTGGTAGACCAGCTGTTGGTGACCAACCAAGTGAAATATCGACTGCCTGACCTAATTTAATAGCTGAAACTGAGCTGCCACCACCTAAATGACAGATGATTAAATTAACCTGTTCAACTTTTTTGTTCAGATTTTCAGCAGCTGCTTGAGTTAAAAACTCATGAGACATTCCATGAAAACCAAAACGATGCCAATGATTTTCTTCAGCTGTCTTTTGGGGTAGAGCATACATTTTGGCCACCTTAGGCAAATCAGCAAAAAAGGCTGTGTCAAATAGGGCAATTTGCGGTAAATTAGGCCAATGTTCTTTAGCTAAGTGAACCCCTAAAATATTAAATGGTAAATGTAGTGGCGCCAAGGTAGTAATATTTTCAAGATAATCAACTACCTCTTGGTCAATAACTATTGGCCGATGATAACGATCACCACCATGAACTATTCGATGGCCGACAACCGTTATTTCATCAATAAAACGAAGCTCCTCAATAATTTGATCAAAAGCTTGTTCAAAATCTTTCACTCTTCCAGAACCACCTTTTTTCAAAACCGCTCCATCGTCCGATAGAACTTGATATTTCAAAGAGGTTGATCCAGCATTTAATAATAAGACTGACATAGTTATATTTTTATACACCTGTTGGTAACAATGGTTTTTCTAAATAATTTGGCCGCTCAATGCCTAACAAAGCTAAAATTGTCGGAGCGATTGATCTAAGTGAACCACTAATCGGCAACAAACTTAAATCATCAGTAATTACTTCGATTTCACCCAAGCTTTGTCCTTGCCACAGGCGACCAATAATTGATAGTGGCACTGGATTATTGCTCGGGCCATAATTTATCTGTTCAGTTAGTGGATCGATTAAATTTTCTAAACGACCATAAGCTGAAGTAAGTAAGATTGTTGCGCCTGATTGTTGTAATGGTTCAATCAATTTTGGCAGTAATTTATCCAATAAATCAACGGCCTTAATAGTTGCTGATTGATTACCATAAAGAGCTGGTGAGCTCCAAGCCGCTAAACTAACTACTAAAAAATCTGGACGATCTTCATGCCAGCAATGGATAGCTCGCTCAATAACCTGCTGTGTAGCCCCTAAAGGTTGTTCTAAATAATCATTATTTAGTGGCGTGCTAATTAAATGATATTTAATTTTAGGCGAGCGAAATCCTTCAGCTAGGCAATCAACAAGCAGCGGAAATTTTTCCGTTTCGCTAACATAAGATTGGCTTAAACCAGCTCGATCAATAAGTTCAGCTAAACCAGTTTGTTTTATTATACTACCCAAACCTGGAATAGCTTGTCCGTCTTGGCCACTGCCAATTTGGTTGTAGGCTTCTTTAGCTGAAAAATCTAGGTTTCCGCTTGTTGTCAGGGCTGCTAACGGGTATTGTTGCAAATACTCCTTAAGATTTGGCCACTTGCCATCAGCAAACGCATTAGTAACGCTAAAAGGAGCAATTCCCCAGCCATCTAATAAAATTAAGACGACTGGGCTAATTTTTTTACTATCTTGGTTACTATCAGTTTCCATAATTAATATTGTCCAGCTAATTGAAGCTCAATTTCCATTAGACGATTATATTTTACCAATCGTTCACCCCGAGCAGCTGAGCCAGTCTTAATATAATCAGCACCAGTAGCAACAGCTAAATCAGCGATAAAATCATCAGTGGTTTCACCACTACGATGAGAAATCATTATTTTATAGCCATTAGCTTGAGCAGTCTTGATACAATCAATGGTTTCAGTAACTGTGCCAACCTGATTGAGCTTAATTAAAATAGCATTGGCAGCTTTGCTATCAATACCTTTTTGCAAACGCTCAGTCTGAGTAACAAATAAGTCATCACCAATCAGTAACATTTTGCCACCTAGTTGACTGGTTAATTTCTGCCAACCCTGCCAATCATCTTCAGCTAAACCATCTTCAATCGAAATAATTGGATATTTTTCTGACCATTCATTATATTTAGCAATTAGCTCATCAGCAGTAAACTCCCAATCATCTAGGGAAAACTTATATTTCCCAGTAGCTTCATCAAAAATTTCCGAAGATCCAACATCCAAACCAAAACCAATTTGTTCCCCTGGTTTGTAACCAGCTTTAGACATTGCTTCAACAATCATTTCCATAACTTGTTCACTGCGCTCAACATGAGGAGCATAGCCACCTTCATTGCCTAAATCAGTATCAAAATTATAAGACTTTAAAACTTTGCCTAAAGAATGAAAAACCTCAGAACCCATGCGAATTTTTTCAGCGACAGTTCCATTAATCAATGGCAAAACCATAAATTCCTGAAAATCAACATTGGTATCAGCGTGACTGCCACCATTAAAAATATTAAAACTTGGTGTTGGAAAACGGTAATTGTCAGTGGCAAAATTATAAGAGCTAGCCAAGTAAGCATAAAGCTCTTGACCAGTAGCTAAGGCACCAGCCCGAGCACAAGCCATCGATATTGCTAAAATAGCGTTGGCTCCCAATTTGCCTTTATTTTCAGTGCCATCTAGCTCAATCATCAAGCGATCAATTTCTTTTAAATCAGTAATTTCCTGACTGATTAATTTTGGTGCAATAATATTTTTAATATTACTAACAGCCGTTAGAACTCCTTTGCCATTATAACGAGCAGCGTCATTATCCCGTAGTTCATGGGCTTCATGAATACCAGTCGATGCGCCTGATGGGACGCTAGCCTTTGCTATTAAGCCGTTGTCTAAAGTTACTTTAGCTTCAACAGTTGGATTTCCGCGAGAATCTAAAATCTCCCGAGCGGTAATTTGGACAATTTTTGCCATACGGTCTTTCTATATTATTTTATTAAAAATTATTTTTCGAGCCCATCAAGCCCTGGCATTGCTTCGCCACCTAAAAATGCTAACATTGCTCCACCAGCAGTTGATACCCAATCAACAAAACCAGTCATCCCGGTCATCTCAAGAGCAGCCACTGTTTCACCACCACCAACTAAACCAAAGGCAACACCACGAGATCGCCAAGCAATTTCTCTGGCTACAAACAATGTTCCAATCCTGTAATGTTCCTCTTCAAATTTACCCACTGGACCATTCCAAACAATGGTTTTAGCCTGTTTAATTTGACGACTAAATTCTTGAATGGTCGAAGGACCGATGTCTAATATTGTTTCACCATCTTTAACATCACTGACTAAACGCCAAACTGGTAAACCAGTCGAATCGGCAACAACCACATCAACTGGAATAACTATTTTACCAGCAAATTTTTTAATCAATTTCTTAGCCAAATCAATACTTTCTTCATCAATTAATGATTGTCCGATATTATAACCTTGGGCTGCTAAAAAATTATTAGCTAGTCCTCCGCCAATTAAAATCTTGTTAGAATGCTGACCTAAATTTTTGATCAGATCCACTTTAGTGCTAACTTTAGCTCCTCCCAAAACTATAACCATTGGTTGTTCTGGTTGCAAAGCTTTTGATAAATTAGTTATTTCATCAATTAACAATGGTCCGGCAAAACTTGGTAAAAATTTCTTAATTGCTGAAACTGAGGCTTGTTTGCGATGGCTAACGGCAAAAGCATCATTAATATAACAGTCAGCTAAGCTAGCTAGCTGTTTAGCAAAATCAACATCATCGGTTAGCTCGCCTGGCCAAAAACGCAGATTATCTAAAACAATTATTTTTTCTTTTGCATTGTCAATCTCGTTCTTTATTTTAGCTAAATCTTGCCCAGGTAAAAATTTAATTTTTTCTCCTAATAATTTTGCCAAGTGTTCAGCAACCGGTTTTAAACTATATTTTTCCAAAGCCTTATCAACCAAACAACCATCCGCTAATGGCTCACCCAAATGACTAGCTATTATTATTTTTTTCGCTATTATTTTCTCCACCCGAGAGGCCAATTTTTTAATTGTCTTTAAGGCAGCTTTTATCTTGTAGTCTTCAGTAATTTTGCCATCTTTCATTGGCACATTCAAATCTAGACGCAAAAAAATTTTTTGTTCAATTGACTGAGTTGAATCAGAGAGTTGTTTCAATTTCATAAAACATTTTAAAATTGACAATTAATTTGACGATTTTGATTCTCCCGCTGAATCACCAACACTGCTCGCCCGCCAATTTGATGACTTTGTAATATTTCATTTAAAGAAACTTCACCATTTAAATTAATTTCATCAATGCTCAAAATTAAATCACCTTTTTTAATCCCAGCTTTTCCAGCAACACTACCCGACTTAACGGTTTGGACTAAAAGACCCTTTTTATCAGTCGAAAGTCGATTAAGATCAATATATTCCAGGCCCAAACTAATTCTATTAAAACTATTTTTTCCTAGAAGACCAGTTAGACCAGACTTGATATAATTAACTGAAATAAATTTATTTTGATTATCAATCAAGCCAAATAGCTCACCCTTTCCGCTGAAAACAGCTGAATTGGCCCAAGAATTTGAAAATTGCCAACGATCTAAAATTTCTTCGCTGGAAATTACCATTTTATCATCATTGGTGCTTCGTTCCAACCAAATAGCCTTAAGACCATCACGGCCATCTAAACCATAAAACAATTGACCAGGACGGCTCCAGCCGCTCTCACCAAATTTTACTGACGACAAATTAGCTGCCCCTTCTAAACGATAAAAGAAAACACCAGTCAGTGGATCAGTAACCTTGGTCTTAATTTTATAGCTACGATCATTACTGCTAACAGCCACTACCTCGCTAATTTCTTCAAGATTTTCAGTGCTTATTACCCAACCATCGTTAGTTGCCACCCAACCACTAGACAAAGGCTTGCTTAAATCATATAGTTTAGCTCCTAAACTAGTAGTAGCTATATCAGCTTTATTAAAAAATTTAACAACACTATCATCTAAAATAGGTTGCAAATTAGCAGCCTCATTATAATCAATCGCTGGTTTTTTAATCTTGCTTTCAGAAGTTTGAACTGCCACTGGCCAACCAGTAACATTTTGACCAGACAAAATGTTGGCAGTTATAAAATTAGCTTGTTCTAAAGTAAAATAATATTTTACTAAAACTATCGCTAATCCAAGATTAATAATAATTGTCAGCAACCACCAAATTAGAGAAGACGAAAACTTTTTACGATTGATAGATAAATTCATAAAATTAAACTTAATTAAAACCACTTGGCTGTTGCCAAGACTAGAATTAAGCTGATAATTATTACTAAAAATTGATAACGCAAACGCTTAGCAGTGTTTATTTTAAGCAAACTGGTCCGACCGATCTGACTAGCTAAGTAATAACCGATTAACAATAAATACCCCTGGATTAAATTAGAACTCGGTAAAAAATAAATTGCTAAAAATAACTCCCCGCCAATTAGCCAATTAGCTAAAATAATCGGCCAATGTTTAGTAAGTGGTAATTCAGCCACTTGATAATCAAGCCAAATCATTATAGCCAGAAAAATAGCCCAA
>DAOQAO010000031.1:0-6813 GCA_035354095.1 bacterium
ATGCCGTCGATGCCGACTACGCCAGCAGAACCTAGATATCCGGCAGTCTGCGATGGCTGCGGTCAAGCAACCACAACTCGTTTTGTTCCTGATGGCAAGCGGCCAGTTTTTTGTCCCGAATGTCTGCGCAAATACCGCTCAGAACAAGGGCGGCAACAACAATTAGCCCAAAAAGCGCCAAGCCAGCTAGCTGGGCAATTGGATAATCCAGAAGCTGGTGGTAGTGTTTCTTTGAACCAGCTTAAATAAAAAAGATGAGTATTGATTTTTTAAAAATCGGTCGAGCCACTGATTTAGAAGGCCACGATCGTCGAGTTTATCGTTTCCTGGAAATTATTCCAGGTTTGTTGTCTTGGCTGACTTTGGTTGCTTTAATAGTTTTAGCTTATTTTGAGCCAGTCTGGGTAGCTTTGTTTATTATTGCTTTTGATATTTATTGGCTACTTTTGGTGATTTATTTAGCAGTTATTTTAATCTCGGCTTATCGCCAGACAACTAAAAATATTTCTATCAATTGGCAAGAGAAATGCTTATCGTTATCGCCAGTTGATTTGACTTATGAGCCTATGTCTGGCCCTATAGCAACTACTAAGAATGTTTGCTGGACCGACCTTTATCATCTAGTGATAGTGCCTTGTTATAATGAAGGCTATGAAATTGTAGCCCCTACGATTAAGGCGATTGCAGATAGTGATTTTCCTAAAGATCGCATGATCCTAGTTTTGGCAATTGAAGAGCGCGGCGGCGAGGTTATAAGAGAAACGGCTCAAAAATTGCAAGCTGAATACGGCCAAAAGTTTTTTCATTTCCGCACGATTGTCCATCCGGATAATTTAGTTGGGGAGCTTAAAGGTAAGGGCGCTAACCAAGCTTGGGCTGCGGCTAGAGTCCGCGAAGAATTAATTGATCAATTAAAGCTAGATTATAATTTAATTATCACGAGTGTTTTTGATAGTGATACCATTATTTATGATCAATATTTTTATTGCCTAGCTTATAAATTCTTAACTGTTAAAAAGCCTTATCGCCACAGTTATCAACCGATTCCAGTTTATCATAACAATATTTGGCAGGCGCCATTTTTTGCTCGCATTGCTGCTTATTCCAATACTTTTTGGCAAATGATGCAGCAGATTCGTCAAGAGAAATTGTCAACTTATTCTTCTCATTCCATGTCTTGGCGAGCTTTAGATGAAATTGGTTTTTGGTCAACTAAAATGGTCAGTGAAGATTCGCGAATTTTTTGGCATTGTTTTTGCTATTATAATGGTGACTATGAAGTTGAACCAATGCATTATCCTGTTTCAATGGATGTTTGTATGGATCAAAAGCCTTGGCAGACAGCTAAGAACCTTTATAAACAGCAGCGCCGCTGGGGTTGGGGAGTTGAGAATGTGCCTTATTTGATATTTAACACCATTAAACGATGGAAGCAGATTCCCAAGAAAGTCTTTTTAGATAAGATTTTTATTCAAATGTACGGCTTTCACTCTTGGGCCACTAACGCGATTGTAATTGGTTTTATTGGTTGGCTACCGCTATTTTTTGGTGGTGATCGTTTCAATCAAACAGTTTTGTCTAACAATTTGCCTAATGTTACTCGTATTTTAATGTCGATTGCCATGGTTGGCATGGTTTTGTCAGCTGTTATCTCTTCGCTACTATTACCAAAACAGCCAAACAGCAGTCCTTGGTGGCGTCGCTATACCATGGTTATCCAATGGCTATTTTTGCCATTTACTATTGTTGTTTTTGGAGCCATTCCTGGTTTAGAATCACAAACCAGATTGATGCTCGGTAAATATATGGGTTTTTGGGTTACCCCCAAAGAAAGAACTAGCCACTAATTTTAAATCTATGCCATTTATTGATGCAGATCATCCCGGGTTAACTTTTTTAAAAATTTTTACCATTGAGATTGTGTCTATTATTGTTGTCTATACTTTATTGGCAGTTTTTTAGTTATGACCAAACTCTATCTTTACAACACTTTAACTAGGCAACTAGAGGAATTTAAACCATTGGTTGAACCAATTGTTGGACTCTATACTTGCGGTCCGACCGTTTATAATTATGCTCATTTGGGAAACCTAAGAACATATATTTTTACAGACATTCTAAAAAGAACGCTTAAGTATAATGGTTATCAGGTTAAACATGTCATGAATATTACTGATGTTGGCCATCTAACTGATGATGCTGATGCTGGTGATGATAAGATGGAAAAGGGCTCTGATCGAGAACACCTGACAGCCTGGGAAATAGCTGATAAATATATAGCTTCTTTTAAAAAAGATTTATTTGAACTAAATATTTTGCCACCGGATAATTATTGTCGGGCCACTGATTATATTGCTGAGCAGATTGATTTAGCCAAGATTTTAGATGAAAAAGGCTATCTTTACCGCACAGCTGATGGTATGTATTTTGATACTAGCAAAATTGATAATTACAATAAATTAAGCCACTTGCCACTGTCTGAATTACAAGAAGGGGCTCGAGTTGACAAGAATCCAGAAAAACGCCAACCAACTGATTTTGCTGTCTGGAAATTTAGTCCCAAAAATGAACAACGGCAAATGGAATGGGAATCTCCCTGGGGTATTGGTTTCCCTGGTTGGCATCTAGAGTGCTCAGCTATGAGTTTGAAGTTGCTAACGGGTCACTTAGATATTCACTGTGGTGGCATTGATCACATTAATGTTCATCATAGTAATGAGATTGCTCAATCTGAAGCCGCCACTGGTCAGCCGTTTTTTAGATATTGGTTACATGGAGCTTTTCTTAATGTAGTTGGTGGTAAAAAAATGGCTAAAAGTGATGACAATTTTTTAACCGTTGAAAATGCCCTGATAAATAAAAAACTATCGCCACTAGCCTATCGCTACGCTGTCCTGCAAGTGCATTATCGTAAAACCATGGAGTATAGCGAAGAAAACTTGGTAGCAGCGAGTAGTGGTTTATCTAATCTACATAGTCAAATAGCTAAGTTGGGTGATGTTAAAGGTGAGGTTTCTCTAGAGTGGCAAGCTAAATTTGAGGAAGCCGTCAATGATGATTTAAATATGCCCAAGGCTTTGGCTTTAGTTTTTGAGTTACTGAAAAGTGATTTACTGCCAGCTGATAAATTGGCGACTATTGTTGATTTCGATCAAGTGCTCGGACTCAATCTAGAGACTGGAGCCAAACAATCAAAAACTGATGATGAGGTAGTAAGTAATCCAGAAGCTTTAGAAATACTTGCCAAGCGCCAAGCAGCTCGCCAGGCCAAAGATTTTGCTTTAGCTGATCAGCTAAGACAACAGCTATTAGATATGGGCTATAGTATTGAAGATACCGTTACTGGTAGTAGTTTGAAGCGTCTCTAAATTATGGTAAATTTTTGGTCAAAATTACCAAAACCATTTTTAGTTTTGGCGCCGCTAGCTGGTGCGACCGATAGTGCTTTTCGTCAGATTTGTAAGGATTTTGGTGCTCAAGTAGTGGTAAGCGAAATGGCTAGTGTGGCGGCTCTGGCTCATGACCAGCGAAAGACCTTGTCTATGCTCGCTTTTGAAGAAAAGGAACGACCTTATGTAGTTCAGCTTTTTGGCGCCAATCCTGAACAATTTGCTTTAGCGGCGCAAATAATTACTGAAAAAATAAAGCCAGATGGTCTTGATATTAATTTTGGTTGTCCAGTGCCCAAGGTTATCAAACAAGGCGCTGGGGCTGCCTTAGGCTCAGATTTAGAGAAATCTAGAGCGGTTGTTGAGGCAGTTTTAGCTAATACCAATTTACCGGTTTCCATCAAACTTAGAGCTTTAAATAAAGAAATTACGGCTGAACAATTTGTAGCCAATCTAGCTGATTTACCAATTGCTGCCGTTGCTATCCATGGCCGTAGTCTCTCAGCTGGCTTTAGTGGTCCAGCTGACCCTAAAGCAATTGCTGCTTGTCGAGCCTATGTGGCTGGTAATCTCATTGCTAATGGTGGAATTGAGGATTTGGCTAGTGCTGAGGCGATGCTAAAAGATAGCCAAGCTGATGGCTTAATGATTGGTCGAGCCGCTTTGAGCCGCCCTTGGTTATTTAAAGAGATTTTAGCCAAGAAAACAATCGATTTAACTTGGTCAGAATTAACTACCCTAATGCGCCGTCATGCCGAACTAGTGGTTGCTAGTAAAGGTGAACACGGGCTTTTAGAGTTTCGCCGTTTTCTTGCTTGGTATGTTAAGGGTTGGCCACAAGCTAAAAATATCCGTCAACAATTGGTGACAGTTGAAAAGCTAGCTGATTTAGAAAAGATTATATCCAGCGACGCCACTTAAAGAAAGTTATCATGCCACTAGTAGTGAGGACCATAATCAGAATAACGCCCCAAAAACCAAAGTGAGTATTCATAAAGGGCATACCAGAGATCGTGTTCATACCAAAGATTCCTGCAAATAAATTAAGAGGATAGACGATGACAGAAAAGACGGTTAAGGTTTTCATGATATTACTCATGCGATCATTGAGTAGCGATTCGTTGGTATCATTTAGAACTTCAATCATTTCTCTTTGATTATCCAGGTTTTCCCAAATGCGTTTCGAATGATCAACTAAAGTGGAATAATATTTTTTTAGCTCGGCAGCCGGTACTAGGCTGCTTTTCATTTCAGTTAAACTTTGCAAAATATTTTTATGATTTTGTAATATTTTGCGGATTTTAATAATGTTGTGGCGTAAAGTTAGAATCTCACTAGCTGTGTCTCTTTGGTGATTTTTAATATCAAAAATTGTATTCTGAACATTGTCAATTCTTTTACTATGTTCATCTAAAATACCATAGCAGTATTTAAGTAGACGATTAAGAATTTCATAAAGTAAAATTGATGAAGATTCTAGCTCGTAAGACAGCAGTGAATTTTCATCTTTTTTGCAAAGATTAAAAAATTCCATTAAAGCTGGCAAATCGCCATTGTGGATAGTGACTAAATAACCATGACCCATGAAAAATTCGATTTCGGCTGAAACTACCAAACCATCGCGAATGATTGGAAAATGGAGAATAATAAAAATATAATCATCGGTTTTTTCCAGGGAAGCTCGCTGGGCAATTGTTCGAGCCATTGAAGATTGAAGGTGGTTAAGATTGAAATGCTGTCTTTTTAACAGGTATTCTAACTCTGGCTTACCAGCGCTATTGATATTGAGCCAATCAAGTTGGCCGTTCTTTTTGGGGTTATCAATAATCAGCTCTTCGATTTTATTAGAAATCTTGTAATATTTGCCCATAAATATTTTTAAAAACTTTGAACATATTATAACATAAAAATTATTTTAATTGTAGGTTTAGTAAAAGTTTGAATTTACCCTGTCGGCTATTGATTTTATCCTCAATCTATGGTATAATTATTTTAATCTAAAAACAGATTGTAAATTAAAAATTAAATATAAACTAATAAGAAAAGGAGGTGTCTCATGAAGAAGACCATGAGTATTATGTTATTGCTGATAACTATCAGCGCTGTTTGGTGTCAAAATGGGACACCAACTGTACCAATGACGCAGATTTCTGTACCAGGGAACAGAGTTATGGACTTTGTAATTATAAGTAATTATATTTACATTGCTAACGACGATTTCCTAAACAAGTATAACCTGACTTCCAAAGAAATTATTTGGAGTCAACCATTTCCAGATTTTTATGGGAATGGTAATGGCCAAGGCATGTTTAAAACATTAGATAACTGTCTTGTCATTACTTATGACGGGATAGTTAAAAAAATGTCGGCTGAAGATGATATTCTTTGGCAAATAACACTGCCTGGGCGTGTGGCACTTTCTTATGACCAGCCTAGAAACAGAATCGTCTGTTATAGCTGGGGTGGTTTATTAACCGTTCTTAATCTGGATAACGGCCAAACACTGCTACAAAAGCAGATGCCGTTTGAAGGTTTGGTTGGCAGTGGTTATCATAATGCCGTAGCTATTAGTGAATCCGAATTTATTTTATCGGATAACACTATCTATGGTATTAATTGGAACACCGCTGTTATGGTTAGCAAAGTTTTGGTTATTAACGGTGTTGTTAATGTTTTTTGGCAACATTCCATGCCGGATTTAACAACTTGTAATCTTAAATTGTTAGGTGGTAATCGTTTTTATGTTTCGGCATTTGATGTCCAGCCTGACAATAATGCCAAAGTCTTTTTCTTTGAAGATAATGGCAATACTTATGCAATCACCGATTCAATTGACGCTGGTGGTCCAAATGTTAGTACATTCCTTGAATATTCTTTGCCAATAGGACAAAATGTTTTGACAGTTGGAATGAATCTGTTTGGTGATAATGGTGACAACGGTCGTCAAGCAGTTTTCTCTATTTATAATAGCCAAGGAGAACTTAGAACGTCGCAGACAAATAGTTTAACAGATTTTACCACTTATCAAGGTCTAGCTGAAAATTCTGGTCATATTTATACAGTATTGATGACCAGAACTTACATTGGTGGACCACGCACTTTCTATTTGACGGAGCTGAGTGATGTTTACAATTCAGCTGTCGGCAACGATGATTTAGACACACCCACTCCTCAGTTAAATCTTGTTTGTTATCCTACTCCAACCAGAGTGGGTAACAATGTTAATGTTCGATTCGAAACCAAGTCCAGAGATATCACGACTATCGATGTCTATAACATTAAAGGACAAAAAGTTCGTACAATCGTAAATTCAAACCTTAGCGTTGGCCAACACCAGTTAATCTGGAATGGGCACACTGATGCAGGAAAGCCAGTTTCATCTGGCATGTACTTTTTTAGAATGAAGTCAGGTAATTTTACGGCG
>DAOQAO010000032.1:0-387 GCA_035354095.1 bacterium
AAATAATCCCTGGATGATTGCTCCATTTTTCGTATTGAATAGGTATACTAAGTAGCTCTTGAAAAGTTATTTTATTTTCATTGGTTGTTGATGATTGCCAGCTAGAATATGGGCCAATTAGAATATTGGGTATTTCTTCTAGCGGATTTTCGAATTGATAAATTTTCCAATCATGTTTAGTTGCTTTAATTTGTTGTGCGGTAAAAGATCTCCAAGATTCCCAATCAGGCCAGCCTTTTATTTTGGTGGCACACTCTACCCAACTAGAGTTATCTGCTTCGCGGATGCGCCAATTTTTGAAAATCTCTGGCCAAGTTGTATTTTTAATAAATTTCATGCAGCGAATCAATAACTTTTTAAGTTAATCCTTTCTAAACTAGTCGGGCT
>DAOQAO010000032.1:397-6659 GCA_035354095.1 bacterium
CGGAGCTACATGCACCCCATGCACGCGTACTACCATTATACTATAGCCCGAAAAGCAGCGAGTAAGCTGCTTATTTTTTATTCTTCGTCTTCAGCTTCTTGTTCGTCTTCGGCGTAAATAGCCTGAAGTTCAAGTTGATCCCAATCGAAAATCTCTTCTTCTTTAAAGAAGCGGTTTAATTCTTTGTGGGCATTTTCAACACTGTCGGAAGCGTGAACGACATTGGCTTGGATACTCATTGAGAAGTCTCCACGGATAGTTCCAGCATCAGCTTTGCGGCCAAGAGTTTCGCCAGCTAATAAACGAACGCTATTGACTGCTTCCATGCCTTCTAGAGCCATAACGATAACCGGCCAAGATGACATAAATTTAGCAATTCTTGGGAAGAATGGTTTGTCAGCCAAATGAGAGTAATGTTCAGTCAAAATAGCATTATCTAGTTGCATCATTTTTAGACCGACAATTTTTAAGCCTTTTCGTTCAAAACGATGAATGATTTCACCAACTAAGCTGCGGTTGAGAGCATCTGGTTTAATAATTACCAAAGTGCGTTCTTGTCTTTTTTTAGCCATATTTTTTTCAACAATAATTCCGCCATTACTACTAGCGGTTCGATTTTATTATAATCCAGGCCAGCTATTTTGCCAATCCCCGCCAAACCGTTTTGCCATCACTAAATAAATGAATTGTACCAACTTGATCGGTGCGCCAGAACTTAATTTTTAATCTTTTTAAGCGCTCTATTGTTATTGGTGTTGGTAGATTAAAGTTATTGTTTAATCCAACACTTATTATAGCGGTAGCTGGCTGCCAGGCTGCTAGCCATTTTAAACTAGTAGCAGTCCATGAGCCATGATGAGCAATTTTAATAATATCTGCGTTTGGTAATTGTTTCTTAAGCAAAATTTCTTCAGCCGTTGTTTCCAAATCGCCAGTCCAAAGGAAACTATTTTGGCCATATCGCCAATAAATAACTATTGATTGATTGTTGGGCTCGTCACTCCACTGTTTTAATTGTTCAGTGGTTGGCCAGAGTATTTTTAAAGTATTGTTGTCGGGTAAATTAATAGTTGCCGGAGCTGTGATATCAACAATAGTGGTATTTTTACTTTTGGCTAAATCAATCAAGTTATTTAAATCATTAGACATTTTTGGTGGACGAGCTAGAAATATTTTAGTAATTCGGTATTTATCTAAGATACTTTTTAGTCCGCCCCAGTGGTCACTATGGTCATGGCTAATAAAGAGATAGTCTATTTTCCTGTCCCAAAAAGGTAGTAATAAATCCAGTTGTTCAACCGTTTTTTTGTCTGGACCGCAGTCGATTAATATTTTTTGACGGTCTCTGGTGATAATTAAAGAAGCGTCGCCTTGCCCAATGTTCAAATAATAAATATCTAAATATTGATGCTGGCGTGAATTTAAATAGTAACTACCTAGAAAACCAGCAAAAATTATTAGAATGATGACTAATTTAATCCGCTTCATAGATTAGTGAGCTAGAGCTAGCTTGATAATTTTTTGAGCACCAGCTCTTTTTAAACAATAGCTAGCTTGGCTTAGTGTTTGACCAGTAGTGACAATGTCGTCGACTAGAATGATAGTACCAGATAATTTTGTTTCCCAAGTAAAAACTGAGACTAGGTTTTTTAGTCTTGCTTGTCTACTTAGACTTGATTGATTGCTAGCCTTTCGCCGTTGCCAGTGATCAATAAATGGTAAGTCAAGGCTTGCCGCTAATTTTTTAGCTAAAATTGCTGATTGATTAAAGCCACGCCAATTTAGCCTAGCTCGGCTTAAAGGCACAGCAGTAATAGTAGTTGAACCTAAGTTTAATTTTTGTAAATTAATAGTAGCAAAGTCAGCAAAACACTCAGCTAGAAGTTCAATGGTTATTTTGGTTTTACCGTATTTAGCTTGTTTAATTAGTTGATTTAGCGGGTAATCACGATAATTAGCACAGAAAAAAGTCTGATTGGTTAATTGTCGCCATTGCCAATCTTTGGTTATTTGATTACGACAAGTTGGACAACACCAAGAATTAGTTTGGCCGCAGATGAGACAATGGGCTGGCCAGATAATATTAAAAATAAAGGCCCGAAAACGGGCCAATAGTTCCCCTCCTAACATATTTTTTATTTTTTAATATTGGCGTTCTTGCCAAGTTAATTTATTGGCTAACCAGATACTATCAACTTTTTTAAATTCGAGATTGTAGGTTTGATAAAAAACTTTAGCTTGACCATTGCTGGCAGCTAGCATTTCTTGACCACGGATTTTTACTTTAACTGAAATTGAATCGGCCTGGCTTGATGACAGTGACCCTTCGGAAACTATGGCAGTAGCGCTAGTTCCTTGGTAAATGTCAGTTTTTTTCTGATTATTTTGCTGTTTAATATAATTATTAGCCCAAGCAATCATCTCCTCAGTCATGCTATTTTCAAGGATATTGATGTTGCTGAAATTATCTTGATTGGAAATACTAGCCCACCGTTCAACAAAAGCAGCCGCCTTTTTTTCTAATTGAATTTCCAATCGTCCACGATCGTCTAAAGGAGTGGCTTGCGGAATAACCGTCTCGGCAGTATAAGTTGCTGGTTTAACGATTTCTGATGATTCTTCAGTTGAAGGAACCGAGCCGTTATTTTTTTGGTTAATTTGTGGTTTTTTAGGATTTAAAAGACCACTAAATAAAATTATTAAAAGAACAATTAATATTAGGCTGGAACCGCCAATAATTAACCAATTCTTTGTTTTATGATCAAAAGTCATATATTTTAATTGATTTCTTGTTTAGCCTCTTGTTTATTTTGTTTTTCTATTTCTAGTAATTGTTCTGGATTGGAGGTTATCAATCGGTCTTCCATGTAGGATGAAACAATCTTGATAGCGGCATGTTTATTTCCAGCGAAAAAGATACCCTCACCAACACCGCTTTCTAGAAGTAAATATTTTTCACCTTCAGTTAGCATGAAAGTTTTTTGAATAGTATCAATAGCAGCTGGTGATTGTTTGAGCAAAATCTGCATGGCTGAGTTGGTAACAATTGCCTTGCCATAGGGTGACAGAAGGAAATCGTTAACATCTTGGGTAATAGTGGTTACCCCTAGGTAGTATTTACGACAGCGTTTAACTAAGGCGTAAATAAATTTAGCACTATCCTCGTTTTGCATTAGCCACCAAGCTTCATCAATTACTAAGATGCGGCGTTTAAGTTCACTGCGGACAACATTCCAAATATAATTGACAATAGTATAAATAGCTAGTGGTCTTAATTCATCTTCAAGGTCGCGGACTGAAAAAGCAACTAACTGATTTTCCATTTGAACATTAGTTGGGCTAGTAAAAAGTCCAGAAAATGTTCCTTCAGTGTATTTTTTGAGGCGCAAAGCTAGATTTTCTCCACCTTCCATACCTTCAAGGATGTATTGAAAATCACTCATGGTTGGCGGTTCAATTTTATCTAAATCGCTGTCTGGAGTAATATCTTTTTTAGCGTAGGTTTCCAGCAGGGCCATATCAATCAAAGAATCTTCTTCAGCTGACAATTGGCCAAGCATAATTCTAACCAATCCTTTAACAGTGATGACACCGCTACGAATAATATCTTCAGTTTTAGCTTCTTGGCCGACTGGTCGCGGTAGATCAAATGGGTTGATTTTAGCTTCACTCGCTAGTGATATATTGATATAGGTTCCACCAACCGCTTCAGCTAGTTGTTTATATTCATATTCTGGGTCAATAACAATAACATCAGTTCCCATCATCATGATGCGCAAGATTTCTAATTTGATAGCGTAACTTTTACCAGCACCAGAAGTAGCAAAAACAACATTGTTAGCATTAGGTAAGCTGAAACGATCAAATAAGATTAAGCTATTATTGTGGCGGTTAATACCGTAAAGAATACCATTATCACTAGTCAATTCACTGGAGATAAAAGGAAAAGACGAAGCAATCGGTGATGAATTCATGTTGAAAGCAATATTGAGTCCATCATCACAAAATGGTAGTGTCGAGTTAAAACCCTGTTCAGCTTGATATAAAACGCGCTTGGAATAGACTAGTCGAGAGCCTAGTAAATCTTCCAAGTTATTAGTCATCTGAGTTAAGTCCTCTTCTGTTTTGGCATAAACAGTAATATAAAGAGCAAATTGGAAGAATTTTTCAGTTCCTTGGGTCAATGAATCGCGTAAAGTTTCTACATCTAGTAAGGCAGTTTCTCTAAGTGGGTCGCGAGGATTACCTTTTTCCATGTCAGCACTAATTTGCGCTTCTAAAATACCAACCTTATTCTTTAATTGTTTTAAAACTATTGAAGAATTGATCGGATAAAAAAACATCGAAATATCAAACGATTCGTTGAGATTGAGAATTGGCGCAAACCAACCGACACTAATATATCTAGGGTAGGAAACTATAAAAATGGTGCTAACATATTGGCCGTTTAGCAAGAGGTGTCTTGGAGTAACTTCTAAACTAGCTGGGGCAATCAAATCTCTAATATTGACTACGCCATAGCGATAGGCTTTTTCTTGTTCAACTAATTGTTCAGCTAAAGCTGCCTGTTCGGCTAGTTCGGCAGTTGTCTGTTTATTTAGAATATTGAGGCTACTTTCTTTTTTATCGACTCCTGATTTTTGTTCTGGAATGTTAAACATGGGATGGTTTAGAAATTATTATTAATGTTGATTTTTTCAACATTATCAAGCGGCTGATTAGCTGCCGTCTCTTGGTTGTAAGCATTATAAAAAAGCTCAATCAATCCTTGAGTGTCAAGTTTGGCAGCCATTAGTCCCATTGAAGATAGCCCCCCACTAATAGTATCGATTCTAGCTTCAAGCTGTTTTTTAAGATACAGAAATCTTTCTTCTTTCAGATTTATAACATCAATTGGTCTAAAAGCCTCAAGCAGTGATTGCCAGAAGTTTTTTCGTTTATCAGACATTGGATTATAAGGTATGACGATATAAAAATGTTTGTTCATGATTTTACCTAGGCTGACTAGTTGCTTTACATAATCGATATATTGGATAGTTTGACTTTTTAACAATTCATTTGGCTGACTATTAGCCTTTTTAGTCATGTTTTCTAGATAATTAGCAATGTTTAACTCCCTAGATTGAATAATAATTTGGATTGGAAAATCTAGATTATTTAAAAAACTAACATAACTATCAATAATTGCTTCTTGCTCATCTTCGCTCTTTAAAGCAAAATTAATGCTCGAAACCATCAGCACGGCTCGAAGAGTACCATCTTTCATAATGATGGTATCTTTTTTAATATCAGATATCTTGAGATATCTTTGAGTTGAACTACTGGAGTTAGTATTAGCAGTGCTCATATTTATAAGTTTTTTGTTAAATCATCTAGGGTGCTATCAACTAAGCCTGGTGCGATATCTGCCTCTGGAAGTTCACCGCCATAAGCACCGGTGGTATCAACAATTAATGATAGTTCAGCTAATCTAGAGGATGAAAATCGATTTTTTACAGCTGGTGGTTGTGATTTAATAATGTTTTTTTCATTGAATTGATCCTCAACAATATCTTTGCCAAAGTTTTTATTCCACAAACGAAGACTTGGCAGAAATAAGCTTTGGACCAGGTTCAACAAAAAAAGATGAAAAGGTCGGCCATTAACTTTGCCAAAAGCAAAAACAATAAAAAAACCAAGAGTAATCACACCAATAGCGACAAATAGGGAAAAATCAAAAAGTTTGTACTCAACAAACAAAACACCAGTCATTACTAGTAGAATAACGAATTGTCTAGTGGTTATTGGCCCAAGTATTTTGTCTTCGGTATCAATGAATTGTGGTACAGTGAATTGTTGCATTTATTAAAAACGGATATCTTTATTTAAATTCATTATAGCGATAAATTCAGGGAAAGTTAAGTATTCAGGGTTTTGGGTTGAATTGTTTTCTAGAAGTTCTTTAGCCGATTTTCCTGAGCTGATACTTTCTTGCCCAATTTCTAAATAAAGACGATTGAGCGGACTTTGGCGCCAAGCATTAACTCCTTGTAATTTTTTGCTGTAGCCATATTCGGATAGTAATTCCAGTTTTTCTTTAATTTTTTGAGCTCTATCCTCTGGCGATAAACCTAGATAACGAAATTTTTTGAGAGTTAAACTAGCCAATTCGTCAATTGGGGTTAAGGTTTTTGGCGTGAAGCGGACATCGTCCATGCGGATCTTGCCGGTTTTATTGTCGGTTGATCGCTGGTCTAGAGGGATGACAACTGTCGTCTTGGTT
>DAOQAO010000033.1:0-6653 GCA_035354095.1 bacterium
TGGTATCCATTAGACAAAATTGGTGCTGACCCAATTGAAGAGGGCGTTGGCTATAATGGTAAACGACCGCTATATTATTGTGTAGGCTATAGTAATGCTATAAAACTAGAATATCGACATGCCTTCCACGCTGATTCCAATGGCAACAATGGTAGCATGAATGGAAGTTGTCCAACTGGATACAGTACGAGAACTGGAGATGGTAGTGGTGAAGGCGATGATTTTGTAGCTTGTGTTCCAAATAGTGACCCCAACAACTTAGTTATTAGTGAAAATAATACTTGGAATCACAATTTTGAAAATAATCAAGGAAACGGGCGTTATCGAGGAGAAGTGACTTCAGAAAATGATGGCTGGTACAAATACGACGGCTCATTAACAACCTACGGTGGACAAGGTCATACAGCTGAGTGTGGTGGTGGTTGTTATTATTTTATTTCTAATAAAAGTTTCGGATCTTTAGAAAAAGCAAGCAAGACATGTGCCCTTTTAACTAATGGCGAAGGAATAATGATAAACGACACTCAAAATGGTTTAATTGATAGGGAAATATGCACTGTTAACGGAACTCCGAAAAAAATAACTGATGAAATTTATCGTGATCAACTCGGCTATGTTATCACCGATAATACTAGTAGCATTCCAGCTTTTTCACCAGTTTATTGCACTAAGTTTGTCAAAGTAGTTGATGGAGATGGCAGCAATTTTTTCTGGTCAGATCGCGTTAAGGAAAATAGCGACTATCGAATGCCATCCTTTGCACTAAACAACGGGGTACAGCAAGCAACTACTAGTGTTTTTGAACAATCATCGATTCCTTTTGCTTCTATAGCTTATCCGGCTGGGGCTGGTAATAATCCTTTTACTTGGGATGGACTTGTTTCAGAAAATTCCCCAGCCAATCAGCCACTTCTTTATCAAGAAGCTAGCCAAAGAGAAGTTCACCTTGGAAAGATTTATAGTTCTAATCCTGATGATAAACAACATCCTCGCTATCTCTTTGCCAAATCATATGGAGCTTTTGAATGGCAATTTGATACTGATAAAGGCGGATCTAGCCATGACTACTTTGCTGATAGTGGTCATTATATAAACAACAACACAACCATCGATTCTTGGATCGCTCCACAAGTACCTTGCTCTGGAGAAAGACCAGGCGATGATGCAGATGGTAATGACAATGGTGGGGCTAATTATTGTTACATTGCTCCTGTCATTTCTAGTGTTAAATTAAACGGAGAGCCAATTAATAATAACGATAAAGTAGATTTTACTAGTTCACTTTCAACTCTAAATCTCATTTTCAATAGCACTATTGATAAAAATCAAAAGCCACTCCGCAATATAACAATCGACTGGGGTGATGGAACTAGTTATAATCATTCTGGTAATTTTATTGATCGTCCAGTGGGTTCTTCGCCTCACTTTTTCACTCATCGCTACAATTGTTTACCAGGAGTGGATGAGGGTTGTCAAATTGATGATATTCTTATTACCATAACCGACAATTGGGGAAAATCAAGCAACTTTAAAATCCGTTTTAAACAAAATTATGATGTATTTGATGACCGATAATAACTATGATATAATTAGTTAATAATGAAAATATAATCAGGCTATGGCTGAAAACGCGTTGGCACTAGATAAAACCTGGCAAAACCAAGACATTAGCAGTCTACTACGCCAAAAAAAAGCCGATCAATTACGCCAAAAAACTGATTCGGCTAGATTAAAATCACAGTTAGCCAATCGTAGCAACCTTGTAAATTCAATACCTCAAAAACCAGAAAACATCAGTTCAGAATTGAGAACTGCCAAAACCGCTAGCCGAATAGCTGATGAACCAGTTGAACAAGAAGATAAACAAACTCAGCCAACAGGGGAACAGGTTGTTGATCAGGCAGTTAATCTCGCCGCCCAAAAGGCGAGCGGCGAATTCTTAAAAACACTTTGGATAAATATCGTTGATACTTGTGGATTAACCTTTATTGTTATTAACTTCTATATTATTATTGGTTTTTTTGAAGGCTATAAACGACTATGTAAGCCAGGAGACGAATGGGGAGATATGAAAAAAGTTAGTGGTTTTAATAATCTACTTGAATTTTTAGCAATTTTTGTTTTAGATTTCTTGATCTTTATTATCATTCTCTTAGCATTATCTCTTTTAGTTATAATAGTTGAGGCATTAACCAATCCACTTGAATTAATGGAAACGGTCTGGGAACTTTTTAAAGATGCAAAAGATATCTTGATCAATTAATCATTTATGTGGCATAAAATAAAGTTATTTTTTCATAATCAGTGGTCCAGCTTAAGCCAAAAACAGCGCTTTGGTTTGTTTTTAGCCGTCCTTATAGTAACTATCATCCCAATCATAACCCAGGCCGCTGTTTACGACTTTGTTTTAGAAGTAGCTAGCAATTTAATTAGTATTTTAGTTAATTTCCTAGGTAAACTTTTAGCTGTGATGCTGCAATGTTTAATTTATGTTGCACAATATAACAATTTTATCAATGAGGGTGTAGTCCGTGAAGGTTGGAAAGTTGTCCGCGATGTTTGTAACATGTTTTTTGTCCTGGGCTTATTAATTGTTGCCTTTGGAACAGTTTTACGCTTGCAAAATTATAGTGGTAAAAAAGCTTTTACTAGTTTGATTACTGGAGCCATAATGGTTAATTTTTCCAAAACCATCTGTGGACTGATTATTGATTTTTCTCAAGTAATCATGTTGACCTTTGTCAATGGCTTTAAAGATGTTGGAGCTGGCAACCTTACTCAAATGCTTGGCTTAGACTCTCTATTTAGCATTACCGAAGGGGCAGAACTAAAGTCAATCAATATTTTTACTAGCTATATATTAGCGTTGATCTATGTAGTTGTTGCTCTGGCGGCCATTATTGCCATGACCGTCATGCTAATTCAACGAGCTGTTTTAATTTGGATTCATGTTGTTTTATCACCATTTCCATACTTACTAAATGCTTTTCCTAAAAGTCCATTAGGTAGTAAAGGAAATGTGTGGTGGAGTAACTTTACTGGTCTTGTTATTATTGGGCCGATATTGGCCTTCTTTTTATGGTTATCATTCTTTACTGCCTCTGGCACTAAAATGAATGAGCCACCCACTAACAAAAACTCTGTAAATTTAAGCAAACAAAACGGTCAAGATCTTAATCTTAAAGAAGGAACAACCATAGACCCAAATGCTGCAGTTACTCAATCTGGTACCGCCCAATCAATTATTAAATTTTTGGTTTCAATTGGATTACTCTTTGGTGGTATGAAAATTGCTAAAGACAGTAGCAGTTTGGTTGGTGGAACTATTGGTAGCGCCATGAACCAATTAAATAAATTAGGAAAAGGCACTGTTAAAACGCTTAGTAAGGGGGGTAAGACTATTGCTAAAAATACTGGCAAACTTGCTGGCCGCACCGCTCTTAAGGCTAGTGGAGCTATTATTTCTGGACAGTCCAGAAATAGCGGCAGCACTCTTGGAAAAACCGCACAAAAAATTGGCACAGCTGCTACGACCTGGGGTAATGAATTAACCGAAGCTCGTAAAAAAGAAAAAGTTGACGCCAGACTTAAAACTCTTAAAAAGATTGGCTTAGGAGTTGGAGACAAGACGATGGAAAGCTTTCAAAATGTAGCCAATGATGAAGGTTTCAAAAAAGTAGCTCATACTGCTAAAGTCGTTAAAAATGTGACAATTGGAGCCGGCGTTGGTGCGCTAGTTGGAAATCCTTTTGCCGGAGCCGCTGCCGGAGCTGCCCTAGTGGGTGGATTTGAAAGTTTGCTTGCTCCAAAAAATGGTGAAAAAATAAAAAATGCTGTCAAGGGAAGTAAAATGTCAGTTTATCAAAAAAATTACAAAGATTACGATAAAGACATTAATGACGCCGATGTAAAATTAGGAAACAACCAAGCTGCCGCTAAAACTAAGTATGAAAATGCCAAAGCAGATGCGGTTAAAAAATATGAAGAAAACCCAGATAATAAAAATGATAAAGACAGAAAAGAAGATTATGTAGACGATTTAAAAAAGGCCAAAGATGAATACGAGTTTAATAAACAAGAAGCTAAACGCGATTATCGATTAGACAGACAAGTCGCTAAAGATAAGTTACACAAAAACTTGTTAGACACTGAGGGGAACACTAATGCTAGCGAATTTATAAACGGTAATAATGATAAAGGAGTCAAAGGCACCGAGAAGCTCAAAGAAGATTACGAGACTAAACGAAAAGCCATAATGGCTGGCACTTATGAATTCAAAAATGAAAAAGGAGAGACAGTCAATACTTCTAGTCTTGATAATGTCGCTAAAACAAAGATGTTAAAACAAACAGAAGAAGACTATAAAAAAGAAATCAAAGAACATTACGAAAATTATAAACCCAAAAAGACAGTCTCTCGTTTTGCTGGCTATATGAATGGCGCTGATGCGCTCAATAACTTTGGTGATAAACTAGAAAAATATCACCCCATGCAGCTTACCATGGATGCTGCCGGGTCATATTTAAAAGATATCACAAACGCCAAAACTGCAGTCAATGACTATTCAAAAAATGCTAAACTGACTGCCAAAGACTTCCATGGTGGAACTCGTCGTGGTATTACTAATTTTCAAGAAAAGTTTTTAGGCGAACTTTCTAGCTCAGCCAACCCAGATAGTCGTGCTGCTCGTGATAACATAAAAGATCAAATCAGTAAACTTGAAGACAATAAAGACGACCAAAAAACAATCCAATCAGTTATGGAAGGCATTGCTAATTTTGAGAAAAAAGGCAATAGCGTAGCTTCCTTTGCTGAAATTATCAAAGAATTAGACGGAAAAAGCACTGGCAAAAAATACAATGATGTTTTGTCTGGAATCAAACTAAGACAAGTCGGTGACTCCGCCATAAAGGGCGATGGTTCCAAAGATCTTAAAGTCAACTCCTTTGCTAATGGTAAACGCCAAACCAATATTATCGGCGTTGACTTTAGTAAGTTAAATTCAATCAAAGATGCTGTTAGTACTCCAGAAATGACTGCTGGTGTCAATATTGCCCCAGAAAAAATAGCTGAAGTATCACAAGAACTAACTGGTTTAATTGACCAAGAATTAGCTAACCTAAATTCAACCAACTCATCATTAAACACAACACCACTAGCTGATTTAGAGCAAAGAATCAACCAATTGCGCTCAGACAGAGCGGCTGCTTTTCAGTCTGGTGATCAGGCGGCAATTACTAGCGCACAAAATTCAACCGCTGAGCTAGAACAATTATCTAGAACTCGTGACTTGCGCCAAGCTAAAGAACGCCTAGCTAGCCCAGATAATCTTGCTAATCTCAGCTTAAAAAATACTGGCATTTCGCTTAATAGCGCTCAAGAAAGTCAAACCACCATCATGCATGAAGCTTTGCACGGTTTTGGTATTAGCAATGAAGAGTTAACTGAATCTATTGCTAAAGCAATGGCTCAAGGATCATACACAATCGATGATACTGCCGCTGTTGCTCAAAACATAACCCTTGCCGCCACTCAAAAAGGAGTTTCCGAAGATCAGCTAACCTCCGACGACATTGCTAAAGCAATCGCTGGAATCAAGCCAGTTAGTCCAGCTGAACAAGTCATTGCCAAAGAAAATGGTGACACTATTATCAATAATATCACCACCATAAACAACAACAACTCCAAGATTATTAGTGAAAACAATACTGAAGATAGTGCTATCGATAAAAACTTTATCAATAAATCTAATGAAAATATTATAGAAGAAATAAAAAAATCTAATAACAAAAATAACGAGCGCCAAAACATCGAAGATAGCCGCTATTACATGAACAAGAAAAACGCCAAAGAAAACACAGATAAAATGAATAAATTTATCAAAGATTTTGATAGTAAACAATAACTTGCTATGCCAAACGAATCATACTTAACTGAATGCCTAGAAAAATTTTACGAATTACCGGATATTTTTATCTTGGAGTTAAATCATCCTAAAAATTTACAAATACTAGATAATATTTCTGATCGCTATGGTCTAGAGCTAAGTTTTGTGGTTATTCTACTGGCAATCAATGAATTAGACTACCTCAATTTAGAAGAATACTTAGCTAAAAGATTCAGTTTAGACAACCAGACAGCTAAAAAAATAGCTGACGAATTGAAAAATCTATATTTGCAACCAATTGTCGACCGTCTAAATTTTTTAAGCGCTGACCAAAATAAGACAAAGCCTACTCAAGAAGAAGAAAAAGCAATTATTACTGATCTCTTTAAAGAAAAACTGCTAGTCGAATTAAGTGATTATCAACCAACGATAAACGCTATTAATCAACGAATTTTCGCTTGGCTAGATCGTGAAATAGAAGCCAAGAAAAAAATTGAAAATGCTTTGTTGCAAAACCAAGAGACTATTAGCACCATTTCATTAAACCTTAGTAATGAAGAATTACCGGGAACTGTTGGCAATTGGCTTCGTTGCTTTGCGACTGAAAAGGGGATTGATAACTTTAGCTCTTTAAGTATCTCTGAGTTTTTAGGGACATCTAAAAATACTGTTAATTTGAAAAACTCAGAAAGAGCTTTATTAAAAAATATCTTAAACATTTACCGTAATATCAAATTCTTCCCGGAAAGCATGCCTAGTGATGATG
>DAOQAO010000034.1:0-6311 GCA_035354095.1 bacterium
GCGGTGGCCAGACACCTTTTCCGTAAGCATTAAAAGCATAAAGACCAGGTTCATTGATAGTGCACCAAAAATTAAGTCTTTTTAGATTATGGGCTAAATAGACGATATAATTATTAAAAGCTTGTGGAGAAGCAGGATTTTCCCAACCACCAGCCTCAGTAAACCAGATTGGCAGAGTAAAGTGATAAAGAGTAACCAGTGGCTCAATTTTTTGACGATGGCATTCATCAATCATTGCCTGATAAATAGCCAAGGCCTTTTCATCAAAATAGTTGGGTTTTGGTTCAATACGGCTCCATTCAATTGAAAAACGATAGGTATTGTTATTTAGCTTTTTAGCTAAGGCAATATCTTCTTTGAAACGCCTAAAAGAGTCGCAAGCTATTCCAGAAATTGAGTTATCAGCAATATGCCCAGGTTCCCAAATAGTCCAGTCATTAAGTGTTCCGCCTTCAATTTGGTGAGATGAGGTAGCAGTTCCCCAGAGGAAATTTTTTGGAAAAAGATACTCGAGTTTCTTCGGCATGTTTTTACTGAGTTTATTGGCCAATAATATTTATTATAACATTTTCCTAAAGGGTGGACAATTTAGTCCGCTATCTTTGCCGGCAGAGTTTAAGTGTAGTATAATATTATCAAGCTAAAATAATTCAAATATGAAACTTAAACATTATTTGATTAGCACTTCGATTGCTGCAATAATCGCTTGGTTATTATGGCTATTTATCTTATTTCGAGTTGATCCTTTTGCTACCAATTGGTTCGGCCGGGGTTTGTTTTATCTAACGCTGTTTACGGCTATTTTTAGCACCATGGCCCTGCTTGGTTTTGTTGGAAGATTTAGTTTGATTAGACAAAAACTAGCCGGTCATGCTGTTGTGACTGCTTTTCGTCAATCCGGACTTTTAGCGATTGGTTTGGTAATAACTTTATGGTTACTATCAAAACAGTTGTTTAGTTGGTTTAATGTGTTGATTTTAGCGATTGGTTTGGCAATGCTTGAATTTTTCTTATTAAGTTGTCACTCCGAAGAACATTGCCCAATGGTTGAAAAACCAAAGCCAGACACTGATGGCCAGATAATTAGCTCCACTTTTAATGATGAAACTGATTTAGAAGATAATAAACAAGAATAAAATTATGTTTGATTGGTTAAAAATCTTTAAGAAAAAAAATACTGAAGTAGTAGAAAGTCGTTTTCCGCTAGTAGTAGTTGGCAAAGTTGTAGAGGTTTTAAATCATCCCCAAGCCGACCGGCTCCATATAACTAAAGTTGATGTTGGAGCAGAGGTTTTGCAGATTGTTTGTGGTGCTCCTAATGTTGCTACGGGCCAATTGGTGGCAGTCGCCAAAATCGGCGCACAGCTAGCCCCTGATTTTGTCATTGCGCCAGTTAATCTACGCGGTGAGATGTCTTATGGTATGCTTTGCTCTGCCAAGGAGCTTGGCATTGGTGAAGATCACGATGGGATTATGGTTTTGGAAGACAAAGGAATTATACTTGGTGAAAATTTAGATAAATATCTAGCTAATTAATATTTTTATGGGATTATTTGCTACTTCCGGCGATTTCGTCAATCTAGCTCTAGCGATTGGCATTTTAGGTATTAGCATTGCGATGGTTTATTTTTTTATCAATGCTGCCAATTTAATTAAAGAACTTCGCCAAACTTTAGATGAGGTCAATCGACAATTGGCCGCCATTGGAGAGATTACTGAAGCAATCAAAAACAAGTTCACCTTCATGTTTTCTTATTGGTCAATTTTGGAGAAGTTTATCACTAAAACCGTCGGTATAGTTCAAGATAATGTAGTTAGTAAGATTAAAAATCGTTTTTCCAAGACAGCCAAAAAGGTTGAAGATTATGTTGATGAACGAGTTTTTAATGAAGATAACACCGAGAAAAAGACAGAAAAAAAACCGGCTAAAGCCAAAGCTAAAACCGGTAAAAAAACTAAGCGATAATAATTATTTTTTAGTTGTTTTCTTTTTAGGAGCTGCCTTTTGGGTAGCTTCTTTTTTTACAATAATTTTCTTTAAATTACGACATTTTGGAAAAGCGGTGCAAGCTAAAAATGGTCCGTAGCGACCGACTTTAACTGCCATTTTAGCGCCACATTTTTCACAAACTTCATCAGCGTATTCTTCTAATAAATATTGAAATCTTTCTGGCAGTGGCTTAGCAACTTTCTTTTCTTTTAATGATTTGATGTTGCGGCATTTAGGATAAGCACTACAGGCTAAAAATGGTCCGTAGCGGCCAGTTTTAATTAGCATTGGTGCGCCGCACTTATCACAAACTTCATTACTGGTTTGATCAGGTAGAATATCTTTTTTAGATAATTCTTTGGTTTTAGTTTCTAAATTTTCATGGAATGGCTGGTAGAATTCAGCAATGACTGGTGGCCAGGCCAATTGACCATGGGCAATTTGATCAAGCTGGGTTTCAATATTGGCAGTAAATTGAAAATCAACGATATTAGGAAAATGAGCGACGAGCAAATCGTTAACCACTTTAGCGATTTCGGTTGGTGCTAAGCGTTTATATTCATCGCGAATAACATAATTACGGGCTTCAATAGTAGCAATAGTTGGGGCGTAAGTTGATGGACGACCGATGCCGTATTTTTCTAGCTGCTTAACTAGTCCAGCATCACTATAACGAGCTGGTGGTTGAGTAAAATGTTGGTCAGCGTCTAGCTTTAGCAGTTTTAGGGGTTCTTTTTCAATTAGTTCTGGTAGAACTTTCTCTTGAGTTTGCTCAGGGTAAATCATCAAGTATCCAGGAAAAACAATGGTTTGGCCAGTTGTTCTAAAGACACCTTGGTCAGCGTTAACTTCAATGCTAGTTCGATCAATTTGAGCTTCAGCTGCTTGGCTAGCCATGGCTCTTTGCCAGATTAATTGATAAAGCTTGAATTGTCTTGGTTCCAAATAGTTTTTAACAGATTCAGGAGTTTTTTCTGGATCAGTTGGGCGAATAGCTTCATGAGCCTCTTGAGCACCCTTGCTTTTATTAGCAAATCGGCGAGGAGCCGCAGCTAAAAATTGTTTACCAAAATTATTACTAATAGTTTCTCTAGCCCGAGAGACAAATTCATTAGACAAATTAACAGCGTCAGTACGCATGTAGGTAATTAAACCAACATGGCCATGAGGTCCAAGCTCAACGCCCTCATAGAGCTTTTGAGCTAAGGTCATGGTTTGTTTAGCTGAAAAACCAAACCAGCGATTAGCCGTCTGTTGTAGAGTGGAAGTAGTAAATGGCGCAGCTGGCCGTTTGGTAACGCGCTCTTTTTCAATTGCGCTAATAGTATAATTGGCTTTTAATAGTTGTTCCTTTATTTTTTCAGCAGTTTCTTGGCTATTTAAGGCAAATTTATCTAGTGATTTACCTTGCCATTTAGCTAATTGAGCATCAAAGTCACCTTTTTTAGCTGATAGATTGGCTGTGATTGTCCAATATTCTTGTTTTTGAAAAGCTTCAATTTCTCGTTCGCGTTCAACTACCAAGCGAACAGCAACTGATTGGACGCGTCCGGCAGACAAGTTTTTGGCAACTTTTTTCCATAAAAATGGTGACAGTTCATAACCAACTAGTCGATCAAGAACGCGGCGAGCTTGCTGGGCATCAACTAAATCTTGGCTAATTTTTCGTGGATTTTTTAAAGCATTAGTAATTGCTGACTCAGTAATTTCATGAAAGACAATTCGATTTTCAGCTTGAGCAGGCAGTTTTAATAATTGTTGCAAATGCCAGGCAATAGCTTCTCCTTCGCGGTCTTCATCGGAAGCTAGAATAACTTCATCGGCTTGTTTGGCTAGTGCTTTTAACTTGCTAACAGTTTTTTTCGCTTTAACTGGTACTTCGTACTCTGGTTGGAAATTATTTTTCAGATCAATTCCCATTTGTTTGGTTGGTAAATCACGAACATGGCCGAAAGATGATTCAACGACATCTTCTTTACCCAAGAAACGGCTAATGGTTTTGGCTTTGGTTGGGGACTCGACAATGATTAAACGCATATTATTTGAGAGTGCAGGCGACATAAAGGTTGTCATCCTGTAATTCGATAAGACCGGCTAATTCTAGATCAATTAAACAATTAGCTAATTCAGTTGGCGATTGTTTAGTCAATCTAGTAAGTTCTTCTAAACTAAGTGGTCTGACTAATAGTTTTAGCAGGGCCGATTGAGCGGCGGTTATCGATAAACTTGTTTTACTATAAGAATTTGCTAACTCCAAGTCAAGCTCTAGGGCTAAATCCTCTGCTCTGGTAATCGCTGCTGCCCCGATTTTTATTAGCTGATTGCAGCCCTCTGATAA
Source organism: bacterium (assembly GCA_035354095.1). Taxonomy (GTDB): domain Bacteria; phylum Patescibacteriota; class Patescibacteriia; order Patescibacteriales; family Patescibacteriaceae; genus UBA1359. The sequence goes on from DAOQAO010000034.1 coordinate 4,329, forward strand.
GGTTTGGTTGATATTTCCTGGAACGGCTAGGACTTCGCGATTTTCTTCTAGGGCTAGTCTAGCTGTCAGTAGAGCCCCTGATTTTTGAGCGGCCTCTACTACTAATGTGGCTTTGGCTAGTCCAGCAATTAAGCGGTTGCGTTGAGGGAAAAAATATGGGCGAGCCTGTTCATCTGGTGGATATTCAGAAAGTAATAGGCCGCCACTAGCAATTATCTGCTCTGACAGTGACCAATTGGTAGCCGGATAAATAGATTTATCAGCTAATCCACTGCCAAGTACAGCAATTGTTGGTGTTTTAGCTTGTAGAGTCGCCCGATGAGCCAAAGAATCAATGCCTAGAGCTAGCCCACTAACAACAATTATTTGAGATAAAATTGAATCAGTCAGCAAATTTTTCAAGGCCAATTGGCCATACCAGCTAGCTTTACGACTACCAACAACTGCTAGCAAGGGCTGTTTTGAATTTAATAAATCAATATTGCCCAGGTACCAAAGCTGCTTGGGTGGTTTGTGAATATTTTGTAGAGAGATGGGTAAATTATAGTGCTCAATAATACCAAAAGTTTTCATAAGATTTGGCGATAATGTCTAAGTCGAGCTGAACTTTTTATTGGATTAACATCAATAGCAATAAAATCATAACGCCAATCAGAAACTCGGTAATGATTGATCAAAAAAGCCGCTGCTTTCTTGAGCTGCTTTAATTTATTAGTAGTTAGTGAATCAACAGCTGTGCCAAATGTTTGGCTGCAGCGCAGTTTTACCTCAACTAAAACTAAGGTCTGACCATCTTGAGCAATTAGATCAATTTCTTGGTGACCGTAGTGTTGATTGAAGGCTAAAATTTGATAACCCTGCTGGCTTAAAAAACGACCAGCCAATTGTTCTCCATACTTACCCCAAACTTTTTGATGTGTGAGCATAAGAGCCTAGATAGTTTTTAGCGGGGAGAATTGGAGGAGTAAAAGGTAGGTTTTTGTGGACTTAAAATTGGAGAAATTAACAAGTTATCCACATATAAATAACTTGGCTAATATTAAATAAACAATATTATTTTGTCTAGATTTTTTTGGACTTATCCACTACTAATTATGTCTAGATTTTTTTGGACATAAAACTGGTCGATGTAGACAAAATAAATGGTTCGTATTCTAGTAAAAAACAATAAAAAGTATCCACATGTTCCACATGGAACATTTTGGATTGTGGACAATTAATGTGTCTTTAAATAAGAACACAAAATAGAGGAGAATGGAGGTTGTGGACCATAAGGGACTCGAACCCTTGACCTCTTCCATGCCATGGAAGCGCTCTAGCCAACTGAGCTAATGGCCCGTTATTTAACTTGCTGTGCCCTCACCATGAGTCGAACATGGATCTAGGGCTTAGGAGTCCCTTGTTCTATCCATTGAACTACGAGGGCGCATCCCTTTGCACAAGGTTAACGCTGCTTATTGTAGGGAAAAAAAACTAAGTCGTCAAGTTTATTAAAGACCCTTTATTTATAATAATGTTCCATAAACAAAAGGAAGGCCACAGACGAACCCTTCAATTTACATAAAGTAATAATAGAAAATGGTTCCGACGACCTTCCCCTTGAAATTTCTTTGCAAAAAATTTCAAGAACTATTTTCTTAACCGGTTTCAGGGAATCTATATTGATTTCTTTTATAGAAATCTAGATCCATTTTTTTTGTTTTGATTTTGTGTGAGAAACCAGAGAAGAAACAGAAGTAAAAGAACGATATCCACAGTATAGCAAAAAATTGATAAGCGGTCAAGAGTTTAGGGTAGAACAATGTGGACTTTACTAGATAATTGGCTAAAGTAAGCCAAGAAATAATAAAGGAAAAATTAACACAAGACCTCAGAAGTGGGGTTAAGTCTAGGCTCATGTAGACTTAAATCGGAAAAAATTAACAAGTTATCCACAGGCTAATTAAAGTTGAACTGTTGAAGAGAAGAAAATTGAGGTCACGG
>DAOQAO010000035.1:0-6258 GCA_035354095.1 bacterium
CTTGAAGATATTGGCATAATTTTTGGAAAACCGCCATATGTGTGTGCACATTACCCATAATTATTGACATATCTAGCCATATGTGCTATTATATAAAGTTAGTACATTAAAAATAAAAAAATAAAGAAAGCCCTCAGTTAAAGGGCAAGGGAGGAAATTATGGCGGATAACAAAAATTTATTCTTGGTGTTTTGTTTTTTATCAATAATGGTCTTTTTTATGGGATTAAATTTTTATTTTAATTTCGATTTTACCAATATTGATAAAGACCCAGGTGCTTTAGCTGGGATGATTTTGTTTATTGGGTTAACATTGATTTATCGTTCGCTTAGCGTTGATCAAAGAATACCAGCTTTTAAATTTTTTTTGGAGGCGATATCGGCTGCATTTTTTGTAATTATAGTCGATTATTTAACTGGTTATGTGATTGGACTTTATCCGATTGTTTGTTATTTAACCATCGTTGTATTTTTAGTGGGGTTATTGTTGCTGATCGGTGCCAAAGTTAATCACATTAGCTATATGTTTGCCGGTGCAGTTTTTCTTTCGATAATTTTGATGCCGGTAGTTGAATACTATATATTCGACAAAATTAACTTTTACTATCGAGCATGGCTTATATTTCCTGCCTACTGGTTAATAGTTGTTCTGGTTAAACAAAAAATAAGTTTGCGCCAACAACTATTAAAATTAAAAAAGAACTAACATGTTGTAGACGAGTGATTTATCACTCGTCTTTTTTATTTGACTAATACCTTTAGGGCGGTATAATGAAACTAGATCAGACAGCCAGCGGGCAGCCGCTATTTATATCCTTAAATAGAGGAAAGTCCGGACTCCCTGAGCGCTTTGGCGCTCTGTCGCGATAACGGGTAACGCCCGCCGCGCCGACTGCAAAGCCGGCGTAGGGAAAGTGCCACAGAGACAATACTAGCGGTTATACCGTCAAAGGTGAAAAGTCAGTTGGTGTTGCGGCTTGCCGTAGCTACAACTGTCGCCAATCAGTAATGATTGGTTGTGGTAAACCCTATCTGGAGCAAGAGCAAACTTCCGGCTTGCCGGAAGAGAAAGTAGCTCGCTGGAGCCATTGAGCAATCAGTGGCCAAGATAAATGGCTGCCGTCCCCTAGGGGATACAGAATCCGGCTTATAGCTGGCCGTCGATCAACAATTTTAAAACTAATATGAAACGCAGCGAATTATTTTTTTCTTTTATCTTAGTTCCCGTTGATTTCTTAATGATTGTTTTAGCGGGTATTTCCGCTTATTATTTGCGTGCCAGTGACATGGCCACTGGTATCCGGCCAATTTTATACAATTTGCCATTCGGTGAATATTTATTGTCGCTATCGATTGTCGCAATTGCTTGGCTAGCTATTTTTGTTGTGGCCGGATTATACCGAGCTCGCGGTATTGGTCGTTTTGAAGAGCTTAATCGTGTTTTCTTTGCTTGTTTTGCCGGGTTTGGTCTAATTGTTATCTTTATTTTCTTTTTTCGTGAATGGTTTTCTTCACGGTTTATTATTTTAGCCGGCTGGTTGATTGCTTGGGCTTATGTTAGTTTGGCGCGAATGTTTACGCGCTTAATTCAAAAGCAATTATTTCGTTTTAATATTGGCGTTCACAGAGTGGTGATTGTTGGACGGGGTGCTTCGGCTGACAAATTGATTCAAGAATGGTTTAGCCATCGTTCACGCGGTTATCAGGTGGTTAAACATTATGAAGATTTTAGTCTAGAAACAGCTCAAGAACTAGAAGATTATTTGAAAATGAAGACAGCTGATGAGATTATTCAGGCTGATCCCAATTTAAGTAAAGCTGAGGTTGTGCGTTTGTATGATTTTGCTGATGAGCATCATTTAACCTTTAAATACATTGCTGACCTTTTAGATACCAAGGTTTTAAAGACTGAAGTTGATGAAGTGGCTGGTATTCCAGTGGTTGAAGTTAAAAAGACTCCGCTTGACGGCTGGGGAAGAATTTCTAAACGCATTTTCGATATTATTGTTTCTAGCATTTTGATTATTATTTTGAGCCCTATTTATTTGCTGACAGCGATTGCTATTAAGCTTGATTCAGCTGGTCCGGTCTTTTTTAGCCGCTTGGATGATGGTTCGCCACTATGTCGTATTGGTCAGGCTGGTAAAAAATTCCGCTATTTCAAATTTCGCTCAATGGTTCCAGGGACTGATAGTCTTCGTTATACTGATTTAGCTGATCAAAATATTCGTGGCGATGGGCCAATGGTTAAAATAAAGAATGATCCTCGGGTCACTCGTGTTGGTAAGTTTATCCGCCGTTTTAGTATTGATGAACTGTCTGAATTATTTTTAGTTTTTATCGGCTCAATGAGTTTGGTTGGCCCGAGGCCTCATTTACCAGAAGAGGTGGCTAAATATGAACGACATCATAAGAAAGTTTTAACTATCAAGCCTGGTATTACTGGGTTAGCTCAAGTATCTGGGCGTTCGGATTTGAGTTTCGAAGAGGAAGTTAAGCTTGATGTTTATTATATTGAAAATTGGTCGCTAGCTCGTGATATTAAAATATTGCTACGGACACCAATGGCTGTTTTAAGACATCGTGAAGCTGCTTAAATATGAAAATCGCTTTAATCCATGACCATTTGGCGCAAGACGGCGGGGCTGAAAAAGTTCTCAAAGTAATTGCCGAAATGTATCCACAGGCCGATATCTATACTTTGCTTTACGAAAAAAAACACGCTGACAAATATTTTTCTGGCCGAACTATAAAAACATCTTTTATTCAAAGAGTACCTGGCGGGGTGAAACACTACAAGTGGTTTTTACCATTTATGCCGATGGCTGTTGAGTTTTTTGATTTATCTGATTATGATTTGGTAATTTCTGATGCCAGCGCTTTTGCTAAGGGGGTAATTACAACAACCGATGTGCCACATATTTGTTATTGCCACACGCCAACTCGTTATCTTTGGGACTATACTCATAAATATATTGCCGAACTGCACTACAATAAGTTTTTAAAAAAGATTGTTTCGCTATTTTTGAATTATTTAAGACTTTGGGATCGCCAATCAGCTGACCGAGTTGATTTTTTTATTGCCAACTCCAAAACTGTTCAAAAAAGAATCAAGAAATACTATGGTCGCAGTAGCCAAGTTATTTATCCGCCAGTTGATACAGATAAAATACTTTTAGCCAAGAATGATGGGCAATATTTCTTAGCCGGTGGTCGTCTTGTTAGTTATAAGCGTTTTGATTTAATTGTTGAAGCTTTTAAAAAGTTGGGCTGGCCGCTAAAGATTTTTGGTGATGGTGTTGATTTGCTACGACTAAAGAAAATAGCTGGGGACTCGGGTAATATTGAATTTTTAGGTAGAGTTAGTGAAGCCGAGAAAATAGAGCTTTATCAAGGAGCCAAGGCTTTCATTAACCCGCAAGAAGAAGATTTTGGTATTACTGTGGTTGAATCTATGGCAGCTGGCCGTCCAGTAATTTCCTATGCTAAAGGAGGTGCCATGGAAACAATTATTGATGGTCAGACTGGCTTATTCTTTGCTGAACAGACAGTTGATTCTTTAGTTGATACTTTAGAAAAATTTAAAGATTGCCATTTTAACGCTTTAGTAATTAGACAAAGAGCTGAGGAATTTTCTCGTCAAGAATTTGAAAAGCAATTTAAAGCTTTTGTTGAAAAATCTCTGATTGAATTTAAGAATCAATAAGATATGCGGATAGCTGTTGATGTCCGTCCGTTATTAGCTCGTCAGATTAGTGGTATTCCTGAATATACCGGTCGTTTAATTGAGGCCTTAATTAAAGCTCACCCCGAAGTGGAGTGGGTTTTGTTTTATAGTAGTTGGAAAAAGAAACCAAACAATTGGCTTCATTTAACTGATCGGCCAAATGTTTCTTGGCAGCAATTAAAAATGCCCAATAAATTAATTAATACCTTTGCTTCACTATTTAATCGACCGTTTATTGATAAGCAAATACAAGCTGATGTTTGGCTACTACCGCATTTTAATTTTACGCCGCTATCTGGCCGAACTCCAACTATTTTAACGATTCATGACCTGTCTTTTCTTAGACAGCCTGAGTTTTTTTCTTGGCGACAAAGATTATGGCATTTTAGTTTAAAGTTGAATAGATTAGTGGGACGAGTTGATAAAATTGTTGCCATTTCTGAGAGCACCAAGCGGGATTTACGAGAATTATTGGGTGTGCCAGAAGATAAGATTGATGTTATTTATTCAGCGGTTGATGAGCAGTTTAAACCATTAAATAAGACAGAGTTATTGCCAGTTAAAGATAAATATAAATTGCCAGAGAGATTTATCTTGTCACTCGCTACTTTTGAACCGCGCAAAAATTTAGCTACTGTTATTGAGGGCTTTGATAGTCTATTAAATCGGCGGCCAGACCTCAAGGATTGTCAGCTAGTGATTGCTGGTGGTCAAGGCTGGCGCCATGGTCGAGCCAAGGCGGTTTGGAAAAAGGTGACTAATCAGAAAAATATTAAATGGTTAGGCTATTTGCCAGCAGCTGATTTGCCAGCAGTTTATAATTTAGCCAGTGCTCTAGTTTACCCATCGTTTTATGAGGGTTTTGGTTTGCCGGTTCTAGAAGCTATGGCCTCAGGGGTGCCAGTTATTACCTCAAGTGTCACGGCTTTGCCAGAGGTTGCTGACAGAGCGGCTTTGATGATTGATCCAGCTGATAGTCAGGCTATTTCTCGAGCTATGGAACAATTGCTTTCTGATGAAATACTTAGAAAAGAGCTTAGTTTAGCTGGTCAAAAAATAGCCAGTAAGTTTAGTTGGCAAAAGACCGCCGAAGCTTATTGGCAACTCCTGCAAAGATAGAAAAGACCCTGACAAAATGGGTCTTTTTTGTTATACTGGAAACAGTTTAATTCTTGAATTTCCCTCATGTCCAATCAGTCTTTTGTCCATCTTCATGTTCACAGTCACTACTCACTACTAGATGGTTTAGGTAAAATTGATGAATTAGTCGAGATGGCTAAAGCTGACAATGCACCAGCGGTGGCTCTAACTGATCATGGCGTCATGTATGGCGTGGTGGAGTTTTATCAAAAATGTAAAAAGGCTGGCATTAAGCCAATTATTGGTGTTGAAGCTTATTTAGCGCCAGGCTCTCGTCATGATAAAAGTAGCCAAAGTGATCGTAATTATCATTTGGTTTTACTAGCTAAAAATCAGACTGGTTACCATAATCTTCTAAAAATGGTGAGCATCGCTCACTTGGAAGGTTTTTATTATAAGCCTCGGATTGATTGGGAGGTTCTTTGTCAGCATAGTGAAGGACTAATTGCTATGAGTGCTTGTTTGGCTGGAGAGATTGCGCGCTTAGTTGTTTCTAATCGCTACGAGCAAGCTAAACAACGAGCTATTGAATATCGTGATTTATTTGGTGAGGGTAATTATTATTTAGAGCTTCAAGATCATCCTAGTTTACCTGAACAGGCGATTGCTAATGAAGGCTTGATACGCATTTCTCGGGAAACTGGTATACCATTGATAGCAACTAATGATGTTCATTATCTAAGGGGAACCGATAAGGATGTCCAAGATGTTTTGCTGTGCCTTCAGACTAAGCGTAAGAAAAGTGAAACCGGTCGAATGAATATGCTTGATATTGATTGTTCTTTTAGATCGGCTGAAGATATGGCCACAGCTTTCGCTGATACACCGGAAGCAATTAGTAATAGTTTAAAAATTGCCGAGCAGTGTGATCTGGATTTAGAAATGGGGCAAGTATTATTGCCAGTCTTTGAAGTTCCAGCCGGACTAACAGCTCAAGATTATCTGCGGCAACTTTGTTTAGAGGGGCTAGTTAAGCGCTATGGTCAGACTTATGAAGAAGTTGAGGCAATTTACCGCGAGCGAGTTGACTATGAGCTCGATATTATTGCCAAGATGGGTTTTCCAGATTACTTTTTGATTGTCGCTGACTTTATTAATTGGTCAAAAAATAATGGCATAGTCGTTGGTCCAGGTCGTGGTAGTGCCGCAGGATCATTAGTTTGTTATCTAATTGGTATTACTGAACTTTGTCCAATTAAATATGATTTGCTATTTGAGCGTTTCTTAAATCCAGAGCGTATTTCCATGCCTGATATTGATACCGACTTTGCTGATATCCGTCGTGAAGATGTAATTGAATATGTGGCTCAAAAATACGGACGAGACCATGTTTCACAGATTATCACTTTTGGAACCATGGCGGCTCGTATGGCAGTTAGGGATATTGGTCGA
>DAOQAO010000036.1:0-6009 GCA_035354095.1 bacterium
GGTTCAAGTTCCACTGTTGTTTGTAAATTAGCGTGAAAGTTTTTTACCAGATTTTCACCTGACCTGGAAAGCGGATCGATATATTCGGTGCAACCAGATTGAGTTGTTGGGCAAAGTCCAACCCAATTGTTATTAGCAGAATCAACTTTTGGTTGTTTAATAATATCTCCGCCAGTTCCAATGGTTTTACTGACCGCAGTATTAACTGGGCATAGTTCGTCTGATTGTTTGACAATACATTGGCTGGTTGTGCTGATTGACGCACATTCTTTGTTAGTTAAACAATATTTGGTTATATTTGTTTCACTACACTGTTTAACTGGTCGTTTATACCAAGCAAAACCTATGCCATCTGGTTTTGTTCGCCATTCGCAAAGTTGATCGCCAGGGTTTCTAAAGTAATTAAGGCCGCTTGTGTCACCAACCCAGGTTTGACAGCCAACCTCAGAAGCTGAACAAATGGTTGGGCTAACAGCGTCATTGCGATAGCGGTCAGGGTCAAATTTGATGTAAAAATCTTCGTAAACCGATTGGCTAGTATAAGATGTTTCTTTACCAAGTAGTTGGCAGCCTTTGTTTGAACTAGAACAGAGTTTTTCTGGATCATAAACAGCATAAAGGACTTCATCAGCTGTGGTGGTTGAGATTTGATCGGTTGAACCACTTGGTGTAAATGGATAATAATGGCTAGTATAATTATTGGTATTAATCATCATTTCACAACCAACAGCCGATTCTTGGCAGATATCGGTAAAGCCATGTAAATAATGAGTATTTTTATCACTATCACTGTAAGCTTGGCAACCAAGCATGAAGCCAGGCGATGGAGTGCCGTTATAATCTTGGTTACATTCAGATGGAATATTTAAAGTATTCTTAAGCAGATAGTATTGATCGCTTACTTCGATTAGACGAATTTCATCCAAGAAATAACTTCCAGAAGCATCAAATTTTAAAACTAATCCAGATTCTGGTAAATCAGTTTCAATACTACTGGTAGCGGCGACATTATAAAAATTCCAATTAGACGAAAAGTCAATTCGAGAGCTTAGACTTTTGACAACGCTAGAGTTTTCAGTGTTATAAATAGAAATTTCATTGATAAGTGAGCTGCTACTTGATGCTTTAGCAAAAAATTGCAAGCGATATTTTTTACCTTTTTGAATCCCTAGATTATCTAAAGATATTTGAGTACTGCCGTTGACTTTTATAGAACCGCCTTCTTTTCTAAAAGTATTACGGTTGAAAGTACTATTAGTCCAATTTTCAGCTGAGTTGTTATTAAAAGAAAAATTAGCTACTAGGCGCCAGTTAGCTGAGCCAGTACCACTATACATTCGGCAACCATTTTGCGAGGCAGAACAAGAAGAGCTTTCTTCAGGAAGACCTTTATAAATACATCTTCCATGATTTGAATCCCAAGTACCACCGTCTTTACAGGTAACACATTCGCCACGGCTAGCTAGCCAATTGCCATTAGCAAAACTGCAAGCATTGGAATTAGTAATGTTGGGCAAAACATTATTTTCTGATAAACGATAAGTTTGACAATTAGCGCTACAGGTAATCGTTTTAGAATAAGGGATGTAGAAAATTGTGCCAGCTTGGTTGCGAACTTCTCGACAATCAGGATCGTATTGAGCTGAATTAATATCTAGAGACTGAGCAGTACAAGAGTTAGTTCCATTTGTTTTTGGTGAACCATTGCTGGCTGCTTGCCAGGTGTAGGAAATAAGTTGTAGACCGGTATTTTCATCGTTTTGCCAAGAATAGAATTCAGAGCAGTTAGCCTGAGCTTCATCTGGTTTTACACATTGTCTTAGATAGCTATAGTATTCTCTCGACTCAGCATTATTTGAATTGCTGAGATTAGTAAATTCACTACAGCCAACATTTTCAGAGGAACAGCTAGTTGCATTTTTAGGTATGAGTTGTTTTTCTTGGCCGTCATTAAAGCTGGTTGGTTCTTGCCAGAAAGAAGCAAATCCAGCACAGTTTGATGGACAATAATTTTGTAGATTGGTTTTAGCTGGTATGTCGTCACCGGTTATTTGATTGGTAAACAATTTACAATTAGCTTCTTGTGGTAGACAGGTACGAGCGTAATTAGCACACTCAGCTGGAGCGTTGTTTTTTAGATTTCGATTTTCCCCAACTTCTTCGTAACAAAGGTCTTCTAAGCTTTTTGGAGCGATTTTCTCATAAGTATAGTCAACTTCGCGATATTTTTTATAACCCTGATTACCCTGACTGGCTACTTCAAACATGACATTATCAACATAGAAAGTGCCGCTCCCTTCTTTATAAATAACAAAAGAGTTGGCATTGTAATATTGATCATTATTGATAGTTACTGATACTTTTTCCCAAGTACTAGTTTGGGTTGAAACCGATTTAACCCACATGGCTTCACTTAAACCATTGCCAATACCAATGGTTACCGGAGAATCGTTATTAGTGTTATAAACATAAGCACTCAAAGTGTAGCTAACCCCTTTATTCATTATAAAGTTTTTAGGTAAGCTACTTTTATCAGGATTAGTCCAATCATAAGAAACTATTCCACCACCACCGGATGTTTCTATTTTTAATGAGTTGTTGCCAGCATAAACTTCTTCGCTGCTAGTTACAATACTGGCGGTAATGTTGGCTGGGCCATAGGCGTAGTAATCAAAATTCCAGTTATCAAGTTTACCGGTATGCGAAATTGCTCCAGCGGTGCTGAACTCAAAATCGCCATTAAATAATAAGTTGACGCCATTATTATTTTTTAATCTAATTAATTGTTGACAGCCAGCATCACTAGCTGAACAACCCTCTGCTTTGGCAGATAGATAATATTTATCAGTGCTAGTGTTGGGAGCACAAGTAAAGAGTGAATTGGTGTAATCGTATTTTTTACAATAAGCAGTACAACCAGTATTGTCAGAATTACAAGTACCAAAATCCAAAGTATTAGCTAGATAGGCGGTTTTTTGTCCAGCTGAATTGGTATAAGTTTGACAAGTATTGTAATTAGCTTCACAAGTATCCGATGGGAAATTCCAAACGCGTCTGTCTTCGGTACAATAGCCATAAAGTTGGCAACTATCATTTGGACCACTCTTGATGCAGCTTTGTTCATCAGCACAGTAGTTACTGGTTCTTAAAAGATTGACTGTGCTAAGAACGGCTGGTGATGAATATGTAGCCGCTTGATCTTCGGTTAGAACATCCATATAGTCTACCTGATTGCCAAAACCAGACTTGGCACAATAACTCTTGGGAGAGCTTAGGGGCCAATTGGGGTCAATTAATCCACGACACCATTCATTATTAAAACCTGTGTCATAAACATCGGTTTCACTATAACAGCCAACCATATCGGCGATACTAACAGACCCCTCGTCTAGACCTTTGGTGATAATCATCTCGGCAGCAACTTCCCAACTGACTGGTAGTATTCTATATTTGCGAAGAATCTTCATTGAACGCCAGTTAATATCGCCAACTTCAATATTCGTTGTTGACAAATTATTTGAACCAAATTTAGCATTGCCATTGATTAGGTTTTTCTTTAAAGCTTGGCCAACAGTTAATCCCTGGCTAACAGCTTGTACAAAATTGTTATTCACTACACAGTTCATTACTCCTGGCTTGTTTGGATCTGGACAAGAAGCTAGATTGTTTAATAAATCAATGTCGTGACCAGCAGTAAAATTCATGTCAGTAATTGGGGCTAGTAGTGCTTCTGATTCAGCTTGACCAAGATTACCGGAAGAGTAAAAGTCAGTTAATTTGGTATTATCGGCTGAGTTGGTACTGCTGTCATCTTGATCAGCTAGTAATTTCATCAAGCGCTGCATAGCCTTGTCGTAGAGTTTATTACTAAGAACCGAGACAAAAATATTGGCGGCATCAATAAAAGCATCCCCTGTTTGCGACATTAGGGCGTTACTTTGTAAAGTTTTAACATTAGCTAAATTAATTCCAAAATTTCCTGGTAATTCTATTATTTTTCCACCAGCGTTAGTGTTTCTAATTGCTCCGTTGTCTTCGGTTCTTTGATCTTCTCCGGCTTTAACTTCTTTTTGAACATAAGTCCCCTTTTTTGAGTTAAGCGACATGGCAATGCCTAAATCATTGGCTCGTGGATCAAAATAATTTTGGACATTTCTTAAATAGGTTTTTTGATCATTAACTGATTCTTGAATAGCTTTATCCCAACCGCCATCTTTACCAAACATTTGAGTAGCAGTACAGAGTTCTTCGGTATCACTGACATTGGCTTCGTCAATACCTAGTCCAATTCTAAAAGCAACCATGACGCTTGATGGTTGGCAGATATCAAAATCTTTACCTAGGTATTTATCAACATTTAGACCATTATTCCAGCTAGACAGTGTCTCTCCGCCACCATTATCTAAATCACTTAAAGCGGCGCTAATTTTAGCGAAACAAGCAGAATCTACATTTAAGTTTTCAACTGATTTAACTGGATTCTCGTTATTTTTAATAAATGATATACTATCTGTTGTTGTGTTAGCTGAACTATTTGTTGCTAAATAATAAAAAATTTTTATCGTGTCACTTCCACAAACTACCGATGCTTTTCTGGTTGAACTTTGTTGATCACCCTCTTGAACAGCTTGAAAGAAATTTTCTAGATAGGCTCCAGCGGCTTTGTTGGCTAAATCTTTACTAAAACTTTTCCAAGTCCATTGATAAAAAGATGGTTTTTGCCCCTTGCCACCATTAGCGACATAAACTGCGGTTTCTTGAGCAATTTGGTTGAGATAGCGTCTAAGTAGTGATGAGTAAGTTTTGGTAGCAGCTTTTTTAATAGCTGAAGTTACTGAGCTCCAAGCAAAAGTGCTAAACTCTTTCATGGTGTTTTGAGTATTAACACCAACATCATAAACAGGTAATCCAGTTGGTGGAACGGAAATAACAGGATATTGAATAATACCAGTTTCGGTTTCTGCTGCTTGAACTGAAGTAATATTAAAAAAAAGACAGCCAATGATTAGGCCTGTAAAGATTAGTAATCCAGTCTTTTTCATAGCAGTTATTCTTTAAAAGCTTCTTGATAGGCCTCGAGCAATTCGCTATCGCTGAATTGATCAAGCGTAGTTTTATCCATACCAGCTTCTATTAGTGTCTGTCTAAGGCTGGCCGCATCCGATGGTATAGTGTTTTGATTAGAAGTCGTGCTACTAATATTGTTGTTAGTAGTAATAGTTGGGCTAATAGTTGAAATAATGGTGTCGCTAGAGCTAGCTGTTGCAGCAGGATTGGTTAAAACAGAACCACTACAATCTTTGCCAATTGGACAATTAGGATCTTGACCGCGATCTATCTCAACTTTATCTAAAACACCGTCACTGTCACTATCTTCAATAAAAGGAGAGGTGTTGTAAGTATTTAATTCATCGTAATCATTTAGACCATCTTTATCAGTATCGACCGATTTTAAAGCTTCGTCTTGCTGGGTAGTCGTTTCAGTTTTAGAATTTTTTTGCAAGGCTGTTTCTACCTCTTGGTTGTTATTGAAACCGAGCTGGCGATAAAGTGGAGCGGTAATATTTTGTTTAAATTGCAAAAACCACATTGCTAGTATAGCAACTGATATTGTGCTAAGTCCGGCCAGGGCAAGGTTTTTTTGTCTTTGGGAACGCCGAGCGGCTTTCCACATAGCAAATTCCTCCGGTGACATGGGGTGCTTGCTGTCCGGAATATTGTTGTGAGCCATATTGTCGATAAAGAAAATCGAATTAATTGATTGTAGTAATTATACCACAATTTTTTCCATTAGGGCAACTAACGCTAGCCAGTCTTTGACACTCAAGTCTTGGGCACGACAGGTTGTTTTTTGTTCGGTTTTTTCTAGAACTTGGGCAATAATTTTTTCATCAATATTCAAGCCGGCAGCTAGATTGTTTTTTAACATTTTTCGTCTAGCACTAAAACCAATTTTAGCCAAGCGCCAAAAGAGCTTTTCTTTTTTTAGTGATAATTCTGGTTTAACTA
>DAOQAO010000037.1:0-5970 GCA_035354095.1 bacterium
AGAATAAGTTTTAATTTCGTCTCCCAATTCATCCTGTAATTCTTCAAAATAAGCCTTATTAGTTGCATCAAACTCTTTTCTAATGTCAGCAAAGTCAACTACATAACCATAACGAAAATCCTGATAGGGTCTATTAACCCTAGTTAATGTCTGCAATAAATTATGTTTTTTTATTATTCTGCCGAGATACAATTTCTTTAGTCTGGGACAATCAAACCCCGTTAGAAGCATGTTGTAAACAAACAATAAATCAATTTTACCTTCCTTAAACTGATCTATTTCATTTTTTCTTTCTTCTTTATTGCCGACATCATGAAGAATTAAGCTTGCTTTAAGATGTTTATATTTTTCTTTAAATACATCAAACATCTTTTTTGCCTGATCTGAACTATCACAAACAACCATTCCGCCAATACTTGAATCTCCAAACATAATCCGACTCTTTTCAAAATCATTTATAATATAATCAAGCATTGGTTCAACAAATTTATTATGAGAATAAACAACTCGTTTATCAACATCGCCTTTTAGAATCTTAATTTCTTTTAAAGCTTCTTGTAATTGAATCTTGTAACTTGTTTCGATACCCTCTCTGATTAACTTTAGAGTATAACCATCGGCAATTGATGAGTTGTAATAATATTTATGTATATAATCTCCAAATATTCCCCTGGAATTTCTATTTTCTCCTATAAGCGGCGTACCTGTAAGTCCAATCATAATGGCGTCTCTATCAGATGAAAACAGATTAGCCAGAAAACTGCCATTAGGATCGTAGCTACGATGAACCTCATCTAGAAAATAGACTCTCTGGGTATTTGTATTGTATAAGTTTTTATTCAAAACACCGGTTTCTTCTTTAAATTTTTGGATATTAACCACAGTAACTTCTAGCTGTCCTTTTAGATTGTGGACATTTCTATTTGTCTCAAAATCTTTAATAAGCTCTTCCTTAGAATTGACTGTATGAACAACTAAGCCGCGACTAGAAAATTCTTTTCTTGCCTGAATTAACAAATCTAGTCTATCTACAATAAAATAGAACTTTGGAATAACGTCTTTCTTTTGGAAGTAGTCTGTTAAATATCTGACATTATAAAAAGCTAGTGCGGTTTTTCCGCTTCCTTGCGTATGCCAAATAATACCCTTCTTCTCTCCACTATCAATTTTCTTTTCTATAGCCTTGGTGGCAAAAAATTGAGGATATCTCATCACATGTTTTTGCAAACCATCAAATTCTTTTACATAAGCTATGCCATATCGCAAAAACATTGCTAACCTGTCTTTGCTAAATATTGAAGTTATTATTCTATTTGTAGGAGATTGGGGATCTTTATTGATTATAAACTCAGGGCTATGTTTAATTACATTTAAATTATTGTCCGCCAAAACAATATTTTCTATATTTTCATCTAATTCTTCTAATATTTTATTGGTATCTAAAATCTCGACATTTTTATCTTCTCTAAAAGCATTAAAAATAGCCTTTTTAGTAGAGGGGCTGGAATAATAAGCTCCCTCTACCTGATCAATTGATTCCTCGTCGTAATTCATGTTATTAGAAAAAACCAATAACTGAGTTATATTAATAAACTTTCGGAATTTACTATTTTGAAATCTAGAATTAATTCTGTTCCTTTCCGCTAAAATACCCTCTTTATTGTTTGGTTTTTTAACCTCAATAAAGGCCAGCGGCATGCCATTAATTAAAAGAGTGATATCTGGTCTAAATTCATCATCTCCATTCTTGCAAGTTAGTTCTGTTGCAACGTGAAAAGAATTGTTACTAAAATTATCAAAATCAATAATTTTAATATTATTTGAAAGCATCATTTCATAGAATTGCTTTCCCAAATCTTCATTATCCAAAGAAAGGCTTATCTTGTCATACAATCTTTTTATATCCTCATCATCAATATAAGTATTTATCTTTTTGATACTTTCCTTAAAAATATCGACAAAAATATTTGTTTCTATATCCCATTTTGCCTTTTTTAGGGATATGTATTTATATCCCAACCTACACAAATGTAGTATTGCTGGTATTTTTACTCTTGTATTTTCGTTAAATGCCATATTATTTATTATTTTTATTACTTGTTTCCTCTAAAAACAGGTGTACATCTGACTCCTTTATTCTCCAAACACCTATCTTAGAAGCCTTTAATTTTCCAGATTCTATATATCTAACAATAGTTCTCGTACTCACTCTTAAAATATCAGCCACTTCCTCTATAGTTAGAAGTTTTTCAATTCGGTCGCTCATATAAAATTTAGATTTTATTTATCTTTTCTTTATCTAAATTTTAACATATTTTATAGAAATGTCAAAAAATGACATAAGTTGTCAAACTGCTTATTTTAAAGAAAAACTAGCTTTTTCCCAATCAAAAACAGAGCTTTAAAAAGCTCTGTTTTAAACTACCTCGTGCTAGCACGATGTTGCGGAGGAGAAGGGATTCGAACCCTTGATACCGTTGCCGGTATAGTGCTTTTCGAGAGCACCCGATTCAACCACTCTCGCACTCCTCCCAATGTTTTAAGCCTTTTTATCTTGGGCTAATTGCTTCAATCTGTCAATCTCGTTTTTGGTTAGTTTTCGGCAAGCCCCAATTGGTAATTTGCCCAATTCTAGACCAGCTAAAGCGCTTCGTTTTAGATCGACCACTTCATAGTCAGCCGCATTCATAAGTAGACGAATCTGGCGCTTTTGACCTTGATATAAAATAATTTCCAGCCGATCACTAGCTAGTTGCTCGCCCACCTGAGCTGTGGCGAGAGCTTGATCGTCATACAAACGACGGCCTTTGGCTAAAAATTCTTTCAGCCTTTCTAAATCTCGACCAGCTAGACCCGGGCGAATAACTACTTCGTAAGTTTTAGGATGAGCAAAACGCGGATGAGTTAGCTTTTCCGTCAAATCGCCATCATTAGTCAGTAATACCAAGCCTCGACTGTCTTTGTCTAGTCGCCCCACCACAAATAAACGGCCCGGATAATCAATGAGTTCAAAAATATTTCGTTCACCCTTAAAATCACGACTAGTACAAGTGTAGCCCATTGGCTTATTGAGCATAAAATAAACCATTTCTTGATCTTCATTGGCCACCAAGCGACCATCAACCGCAATATCTTCGGCTGTCTCTTCAACAGTTTGACCAAGCTGCGCTACTGTCTGACCAATTGTTACTTGACTAGAGCGAATCAGCGCTTCGGCTTGGCGACGCGACCAAGGGCCGTGGCTAGCTAAAAATTTAGTTAGTTGTATCATTTTGTTTATTTTTAAACCGTAAACTCAGCCAACCAGTCAAAGCTAAACCAAGCCAAAACATGACAGCTAGATCATTTTTAAAATAAGGCACATCAACTAACCCATGGATTAGAGTGGCGAGCCATGCCCCAGCTAATCCCCAACTAAGCCAAGCCCAGTTATTTTTCTGGTGAAAACGCCAATAATTAAGCAAATTAATTGCTATTGCCTTAATCCACAGCCAAAGGAAAATAAGTAGACCAGCTAAGCCAAGTTCGCTCCAAAAATTAAGGAAAATATTATGCGGATAAAGATAGATTTCTAATGGTTGCCAAGTTGGCTTGGCTTTTTTATTGGCTGATTTAATCCAAATGCCTTCATGATGATACGGTTTGACGGCTGTCTGATAATTAGCGAGCCCCGCCCCTTTAATATTTTTGCCACCCTCCAGTAGCCGCCAGGTTTCTTGCCATTGGCTTTGACGAATCTGTCCAGAGAGATCAGCTAAGCGAGCTTTTTGTTCAATTCGGCTAAAAAGTTCTGGCCGTTGCCACCAAATAGCCGAAATTGTCCCCAAAATGGCCAAGGTAACGCCAAAACTGCGCCAGTTGCTAAGTAGGCCTAAAAAGATTAAAGCCGCTGCTAGACCAACTAGAGCCCCTTCTGAGTGAGCCCAATAAATAGCTAGCCAACCTAAAAGAATACTGATAAACAATAAAAAATTACCCCAGTTGATTTTGCTAGCTGCTCCTTTGAACCGCGCTTTTAAAAAACCAAGTAAAACCAAGCTAACTGGTGCAGCAAATAGACCAATAGCATTAGGAAAGCCAAAAATGGAAGTCGCCCGGCGATCGAGTGGATTGGCCCAAGTCGGATTAAAGATAAATTGCCCAGTATAATACTGATAGCCAGCCACCAGGCCAACAATCGATAGACTACCAGCTAGAAAAAACAAAGTTCGGCCAATATCTTTTTTCTCTCGTAGAACATTTAAAGCAACAATAAAGAGTAAAATTGGTTCGATAAAATAGGCTTTCCAAATACCCCAAGCTTCATTGGTACTACCACCAAACCAAACCGCTAGATAAGCAACCAAGAGAACGACAATAATTTCAACGGTAAAAGGATAAGGGCGCCAATTTTTCGGCTTGATTTTTAAATTTCGCCAAGGCAGTGGCCAAGCTTTAACTAGCCAAACTGCGGTTGTCAGTAAAATAATTTCTTCTAAAATTGTCATTGGCAGCGGCCCAACCTTGAAACGAAGCAAATAAGTCGGCAACAGACCGGCAATTAGCGACACAGCTAGTGGCAAATTGGTGAAAGCTAGCAGCAACCAAAATATTCCTAGTATTGTGGCAATAACTAACATAGATTAAGCCAAATGATTTAAAACTTTTAACTCCCAGGTGTTAGCAACTGGATCATATAGAGCAAAAGAAGCTGGGTAGTAAACTCCACCTAAAGTTCCAGGATTAACAAGCCAAATATTATCTTTTTCTTCTTGCCAAGGTTTGTGAGTATGACCATAAAACAAAACATCCACTGGTCCTTGTTCTAAAACTACCTTTTGATATTCTGGCTCATGACAAAGCCCAATTGTTCGGCCATTTAGCTCAACTCGACCATAACGACCTAAATTGTGAAAATTTGTTCTAACGGGAACATCCTCTGGAGCGTAATTGTCAGCATTGCCTTGGATAAAATAAAGTTCACCTGACCATTTTTTAGCTAATTCTTCGAGAGTTTCAGCGTTAGTCAAATCACCACAAAATAAAGCGGTGGTTATCATTTCAGCTTGACACCACTGGGTAAACTTCTCTAAATTACTGAGATTGTCGTGCAAATCGCTAAAAACAGCTATCATAATTAGCTAGCCACGCGCCAAATTTCTTCTAAACTGGTTTCACCATTAGCAGCCTTGAGTAAGCCATCATGAGTCATCAGCAGAGAGCCCTGAGCAATAGCCGCGGCTTCAATTTCAGCATCAGTTGTCAGTGGCTGCTGAATTAATTTCTGTAATTCTGGGGTCATGATAATTGCTTCATAAATACCAACCCGACCCTTGTAGCCAATACCACGACATTCTGGACAGCCGACTGGCTTATAAAATTGAGGTTTTTCTGGTAGTTGTAATTCAGGGCGACTCTGTAGTAGTTTCCAATATGGCTCAATCCGTGCCCAATCTTCTGGGGTTAGTTCAATTGGTTGCTTACATTTTGGACAAAGTCGACGGGTTAGTCGTTGACCAATGGAACATTCAAGAGCACTAGCGAGCATGGCTCTTTCCACGCCTAGTCCAGCAAAACGAGCAATTGCTCCAGCCGCACTATTGGCGTGAATGGTCGAGAGCACCAAGTGGCCGGTTAAACTAGCTTCAACGGCCGTTTTAGCTGTTTCTTCATCACGAATTTCACCAACCATAATAATGTTTGGATTTTGGCGCATCAGTGATCTGAGGGCAGCTGCAAAAGTATAACCACCCGCTGAATCAATCTGAGTCTGCATGACGCCGTCCAAATGATATTCAATTGGATCTTCAATCGTAATAATCTTAACTTCTGGTGTATTTAATCGTTTTAATAAAGCATATAGAGTAGTAGTTTTACCAGAACCAGTTGGACCGGTCGTAATAACAATACCCTTGGTTTTATGAACGGAGGTTTCAATTGCTTTCAGCGAAGTATCACGAATGCCCAAATCACTTAGTTCTAGACTAATTG
>DAOQAO010000038.1:0-5962 GCA_035354095.1 bacterium
CTTCGTCGTCATCAAATTCGGCTGTCTGTTTATTTTTGCTTGATTCATTTTCTTTATCGCCTTGATCGTCTTCGTTATCTTCACTATAAATATCGGCAAGAATTTGTTGACTAGCAGCTAGAGGTAATTCATCGTTATCATCTTCTTCTGGGTTATCTTTTTCAGACTCTTCAGCTGAGTCTTCGTCTAACTCTTCACTATCTTCAACATCTGACATTTCTTCGGCCCAAATTTCGCTAGCTAGATAATTTTCTGGTGGAGTAGAAGTGGCTGGGTTATGTAGCGGTTGAGCGCTCATCGCCTGACTTTGCTGAACATTATATTCTTCTGGGCTAATATAGATTTCACGAGGTTTGGCTCCATTGACTGGTCCGATAACGCCTTGTTCTTCTAGTTGGTCAAGCAAACTGGCGGCTCTCGGGTAACCGATCTTAAACATTCTTTGCAGATAAGTGGCTGAGGCTCGGCCGCTTTTAATAACGGCTTCTTTAGCTTTTTCAAGCAAATCGTCACTGCCTTCGGCTCCGCCACTAGTTAGTGCGCCGCCATTTGGTAAGTCAGGGACACTTTGTGGTTTTTCAACAATGTCGCTGACATATTGAGGCTCACCGCTACGAGCCTTGATATAATTAACAACTCGTTTGATTTCACTTTCACTAACAAAAGCACCTTGAATACGGACTGGCTTGGCTAGGCGAGGAGAACTGAAAAGCATATCACCTTTACCCATTAATCTTTCGGCACCAGCCGTATCAAGAATAGTTCGTGAATCGACTTGTGAAGCAACGGTAAAAGCAATCCGAGCTGGCATATTACCTTTGATAACGCCGGTGATAACATCAACACTCGGTCGTTGAGTAGCTAGAATCAAATGAATTCCTGCAGCACGAGACATCTGGGCCAGACGAATAATACTGGCTTCAACCTCTTTTCTCGACATCATCATTAGATCAGCTAATTCGTCGATAACAAAAACAATGTAAGGAATTTTTTGATCAGGGAATTGTTGATTGTAGCTTTTTATATCTTTGGCGTGGCAGCCTTGAAACATTTCTAGACGGCGACTCATTTCATTGAGAGCCCAGCCTAGTGCATTGATAGTTTTGCTAGCTTCATTAACCACCGGAGTTAAAAGATGTGGAATATCATTATAAATGCTAAGTTCAACTCGTTTTGGATCAACCATAATTAAACGGAGGTCTTCCGGGCTATTTTCATAGAGCAAACTCAGGATAATGCCATTTAGCATGACTGATTTGCCAGAACCAGTTGTACCAGCCACCAAAAGATGAGGCATTGAAGCTAAATCTTCGAGCCAGACTTTGCCAGTAACATCCTTACCTAAAGCAATCATGGTATTAGTTTTGCGCTGACGGAAAGTGGAGTTATCAAACATATCGCGTAAACCAACCGTGGCAATAGTTTGATTTGGTACTTCAATACCAACTAGTGATTTACCAGGGATAGGAGCCTCAATACGGATTGGATGAGGAGCAGCTAGAGCCATGGATAGATTACCGGCTAGTCCAGTAATTTTTTCTAGACGAATACCCTCGGCTGGTTTAATAGCATATTGGGTAATGGTTGGACCAACCGTAATTTCAGAAATGCTAATTGGTATATCAAAATTTTCTAAAGTTGTTTTAATTCTTTGAGCACTGACGACGGTATCACCACTTTCTGGTTTAGTTAGCTGTTTATCAAGTAAATCAATTGGTAGATCGATTTTCCCAACCGATGTTTTAATAGTGTTTTTATCTTTTTTGGGCTCAGCTGAAGTTTTAGTTTCGGGGAGTTTGTCATCAACTGGTTGAGGTAGTGGTTTTTTCTTAATTAGAGTTGGCTTATCGTCAATTAATTCTGACAGATCTGGTTCGGGGATATAAACGGTCGACAACTCTTCTTCAGCTGATAAATCGTCAGAAAAATCACGACGGCTGAAAAGGCTACGAAAATAATTAAAGCCACTAACTAATGGTTCGATTAATATTTTATTAAAAATACTTTGTCGGCCGAGTAGACGACTGAGATTAGTATTAAAGATGAAAATCAAGCTAGTAATCAAAATAGCTAAGGTTAAAATTAGGCTTGACCAATAGCCCAAGAGCTTAACCAAAGCCCAAGTAAGACCAAAGCCAACATAACCGCCACCTTGTCCTTCTTTGGCTAGACTGAGCCAATTTTCGTCAGGTAAACAAAAATGAAAAAAACTTTGTAGTCCAATAAATAATAAACCCCAGCCAACAAATTTGATAGTAGTAACTTTGAGGCGTTCGCGGTAATAAATAAAAACAGCTAGGGCCAGCAAAAATATTGGCAAAAACCAACGCCCCCAACCGAGAACTTGACCAATAGAATTATATAAATAACTACCGACTAAGCCGTCAGGTTGGACTAAACTTAGTAAACTAATAGCCGCGAGAAGAGTTAAAATTATTGCAGTTAAACTTTTTTTGGCTTCATCGCTAAGGCTTGGTCCACCAAGTGATAAATAATCCAAAGCAGATTGATTACCAATTAAACCGTTTTTTCTTTTTTTAGCCATATCTTTATTATCCGCTTTGACATAGATAAAACATAGTCAAAGCTTGCTTTCTTGATGCTGAAAGTATACCATTACTAGGTAATTTGAACAACTATTTTTGATGATTATGAATTGGTTAACTTGGCAAGATTTTATTAGTAGTCGTCCGGCTTTTCGCCGTAAGCAATTAGAAAAGGCGGTTTTTCAACAATTAATTAGTGATTGGTCAGAGGCAACAACCTTGCCAGCTAGCGATCGTGAATGGCTGTCTCTGAACTGCCCTCTGACGATTAAGGCTGAATTCCTTGGCCAAGAAGATAAGGGAGCTGAAAAAGCTAGACTAGAATTGTCTGACGGATACTTGGTTGAAACCGTTTTAATGCGTCACGCTGATGGTCGTCGAACAGTTTGTTTATCTTCTCAAGTTGGCTGTCCTTTAGGTTGCGCTTTTTGTGCGACTGGCCAGTTAGGCTTTAAGAGAAATTTAGTTGCTTATGAAATAATTGAGCAAATACTACTTTGGCAAAGGCGACTGGCCCTAGTTGGTGAAAAAGTGGACAATGTAGTTTTTATGGGAATGGGAGAGCCACTACTAAATTTAGAAGAAGTTTTAAAAGCAATTGAAATTTTACATAATCCTGAAGCTTTAGCAATTGGCTGGCGCCATATCGCAATTTCAACCGTTGGTTTAGTACCAGAAATTAAACAATTAATGAACTTTGGTCAACAGATAAAATTGGCTTGGTCTCTGCATGCGGCCGACAATCGTCTGCGTGATCGTTTAATGCCAATTAACAAGCGCTACAATTTAGAACAAGTTAAAAGGGCGATGCTAGAATATGCTCAAACGACCAACCGTCGGATTATGGTAGAGTATTTGCTATTAGATGGTGTGAACGATAGTGCCGACCAGGCTGAAAAATTGACTGAATTTTTAGATGACTTTCCTAAAAATCTAATTGTTATTAATATACTAACCTATAATCCTAGTGATGGTAATTTTCGAGCTAGCCGTTTAGAAAATCGTCGAGATTTTGTTAATATTTTAAAAAGGCGAGGTTACGGTGTGACCGAGAGACTCAGTCTTGGCCAAGAAGTAGTTGGCGCTTGCGGGCAATTGGGCCGAAAAAATTGATTTTACCCTTGGCCGATGTTAGAATTAGCTTAATAAATTAAACTATGACCAAATTTTATTTAACGACCACCTTGCCATATATCAATTCTGAACCACATATTGGCTTTGCCTTAGAAATAGTTCGCGCCGATGTTTTGGCTCGCAGTCATCGCCTGTCTGGTGATGAGGTATTTTTTAATACCGGCACTGACGAGCATGGCCTAAAGATTTGGCGCAAAGCTGAAAGCTTGGGCCTGAGTGTTCAAGAATACTGCGACCGAATGGCCGAGAGTTTTAAAGAATTAAAGGGTCTATTAGATTTGAGTTTTGATAATTTTATTAGAACTACTGATGCTAAACATCAAGCAGCTGTTCAAGAATTTTGGCGTCGCTGCGTAGCGAGTGGTGATATCTATAAAAAGCATTACAGTGTTAAATACTGTGTTGGCTGCGAAATGGAGAAAACCGACTCTGAGCTAGAAAATGATCGCTGTCCGCTTCACCCGGGTCAAGATTTGGAATTAATTGATGAGGAAAATTATTTTTTCCGTCTATCTAAATATCAAGACAAGCTACTCGCTCTCTATAGTGAACGGCCTGATTTTGTTTTACCAGAGAACCGTTTAAAGGAAGTTAAAAATTTTGTTGCTAGTGGTTTGCATGATTTTAGTATTTCTCGTTTGGCTAGCAAATTGCCATGGGGTATACCGGTACCAGGTGACGAAGAACAGGTAATGTATGTTTGGTTTGATGCTTTAGTAAATTATATTTCTGCCTTAGGCTGGCCAGAGCAAGAAGTTAATTTTTCAAAGTGGTGGCCAGGTGTTCAAATTGCTGGTAAGGATAATTTGCGACCCCAAGCCTTGATGTGGCAAGCAATGTTACTGTCAGCTGGATTACCTAATAGCCAACAAATATTTATTAATGGTTTTATTACTGCCGGTGGCCAGAAAATGAGTAAAAGTTTGAGTAATGTTGTTTCACCAAAAGAATTGGTAGAAAAATATGGCGGAGATGCCGTTAGATATTTTCTTTTAGCTGAAATCAATGACCGCGAAGACGGTGACTATACTGAAGATCGTTTTATTGACAGCTATCAGGCCAATCTAGCTAATGGACTTGGTAATTTATTTTCTCGTCTAGGTAATTTAGCTTGGAAATACGGCCTAGAGCCAGTAAATAAAGGGGATAACGGAGAGCTGAGCACAAAAGTTGAACAGCTAGTAAAAGACTGGCACTTCAATCAAGCGCTTAATGAAATCTGGTCTATCTATCGTCAGTTAGATGCTAAGTTAACCGAACAGCAGCCATGGAAATTAGAACCTGATCAAGCTAAAGCTTGTCTTATACCTTTAATTAATGAATTTGTTGCAGCCACCAGTGCTTTAAGGCCATTTTTACCAACAACAGCTGAAAAGATTTTGAACTTTTTTAGTCAAAATTTTGTTGGCAAACCAGAACCATTATTTCCAAGAGTGGATAATATTAATTAAAATAAAACTATGCTAGCCATTGACATCTTTTTCGCGGTAGTTTTGGGTTGGTCTTTTTTAAGCGGTCTTAGGCGCGGCCTTTTTAAGGTTTTAGGATCTCTGGTTGGTCTAGTAGTTGGTGCCTGGGTAGCTAGTCATTATTATATTTTGACCTATGATTGGCTATTTGGCCATTTTCAGCAATCATGGTTAGTTAATAAAATTGCTATTTTTGTTATTTTATTTTTGCTGTCTAGCAATTTAGCAGCCATTATTTTTATAGCTATCGGCCGTCTACTCGAATCAATCATGGTTATTCCGCTCATGAAGACTTTTAGCCATCTACTTGGGGCAGTTTTGAATTTGGGAGTGACTGCTTTGAGCTGGGCCTTGCTGTTATTTTTCTTTAGCCGCTATTTACCGACCACCAATGTTATTGGTCAACAACTAAGTGAATCATTTTTCGTTCCATATTTTATGACTATTGGTAAGATTTTGAGTCCATTGCTACCGGTAGTCTTAAAGCAAATGCAAGCTCTTTGGTAGTCTTTGTCAAAGAGTAGTTTATGATGGAAAAATTACCGCAGATTGCCGAAGCATTGCTGGCGGGGAAAGTAGTTTTATTACCAACCGACACTGTTTACGGCTTGAGTTGTTTAATGAATAGCCAAGCAGCAATTGAAAGAATTTATCAAATTAAGGGGCGAGATAATAGCAAAGCTTTTATCTATTTAGTAAATAGTTGGGAAATGGCTGAAAAGTATGCCATTTTAGACAGCGAAACTCGTCAGCAGGCAGCAAAGTATTGGCCTGGAGCTAATACTTTGATTTTAAATAGTTGCCTAGTAGATC
>DAOQAO010000039.1:0-5905 GCA_035354095.1 bacterium
GGAATAACGAAAAATTACCTGATGGACAAATAGCCGGGCTAGCGGTTGATGGTCAGGTGTATGTTTTTTATCAAGATGGTCGGGCTTTTAAATTTAATAATGGTCGTCGTCAAGCAATTAATATCAAGCCAGTTGAACCACAAAGTAAAGGTTGGCTTAATTGTCAATTATTGGCCGATAGTGAAGACTTTTATTGTTTAGAGTCTGGAAGTGAACGAATTCTTCATTATAGCAAGGACGGGGCAAATTTGGCGCAATACAAGGTAACTTCAACTATTATGGCCGCGGCTATTAATAAAGCTTCCAAAGCTATCTATTTATTAGATAGTCAAGCTGTTGAAAAATTTGAACTGCCAGGTAATAAGAAATAAAAATAAAATAGTTTTTAAAGATATAAAAAAGACCCGGAAATCCGGACCTTTTTTATTTATGGTGAGAGTTATTATTTCAAAGTAACTTTACCACCAGCTTCTTCTAATTTAGCTTTGATAGCTTCAGCTTCTTCCTTCTTGACACCTTCTTTAACCATCTTTGGAGCGGCATCAGCTAAGTCTTTAGCTTCTTTCAAACCTAGATCAGGAATGATTTCGCGGATAGCTTTAATAACAGCAATTTTGTTGCTGCCAGCATCGCTTAGTTCGATATCAAAACTGTCCTTTTCTTCAGCAGGAGCAGCTTCGCCGCCAGCAACTGGACCAGCCATCATCATGGCAGGAGCAGCAGCGCTAACGCCGAATTTCTTTTCCAAGATTTTGACTAATTCAGATAAGTCTAAAACAGACATCTTCTCAATTTCGTCAACCAATTTTTGGAATTTAGCAGGAACTTCGATTTGTTCCTCAGAATTGTTCATTTCTTCAGTCATAATATTAAGATAAGTCCGATTTAACGGATTTTAATTAGCTTTTTGATCAGCTACTGCCTTAAGGACAGTAACTAAGCCACGCAAATTGCCAGCGAGAACATTGACAAAACCGCTGATTGGCGCGTTGAGAGTACCAACCAAACGAGCTTGTAATTCTAGCTTGCTTGGCAAGCTGGCCAGAGACTCTACTTCTTTAGCAGAAAGCAATTGTCCATCAAGAACACCACCTAAAAAGGCAATTTTATCTTCATGGTCTTTTTGAAACTTTTGAACTAATTTAGCTGGAGCTACTTGATCGCCATAGGCGAAAATGACTGCTACTTGGCCAGAAAAACCTTTTACATCAGGTTGTTCATTTAATTCTAAAGTGCCTAGTGCTTTATTTAGCAAAGTTTTCTTGATAGCCAAGAATTCACCTTGTTCATCGCATAATTTGTTACGCAATTCTTCGTTGTCTTTGACAGTTAAACCATCAAAACCTGTAAAAATAACTGAATTAGCTTTGGCTAATTTGGCATCTAGGTCTCTTAGAATAACTTCTTTCTGTTGTTTTGTTTTTGGCATAATTGCTCAGTAAAAATAAAAAAACTGCCATGTAACAATCGCAGTCCGACCTTTGGAGTGAGTCAAAAAAAATTTGTCTCGGCAGGATTTATAGCTAAGCCACCCGCTGTCTGCGACTAAGTATTACATTGTGTTTGAATTTTAGATAAAATTTTATGTTTTGTCAATAGACACAGTGGTTTTATTTGACCAAGTTTCTAAAGTGCTGTATTATCAAGAGATAAAATGGTTCTTTATAAAAATGGAGGTTCGTTATGAACGAGGAAAGAGATATTTTGATAGTTGGCTATGATGAGCCAAGTATCGGGATTCTAAAAGGTATAATTAACCGAGTTTTAGTAAATGTAACAATTCATATTAATAAATTGGAAAAAGAAAAAGATCCGGAAATTATTATTTATGAGTTGTTACCACCAAGGTCGTTTTTAACTGGATATTGCCGAGATGACATGCTTGAAGTTCTTAGGATGAAAGAGTTTAAAGAAAGTAATCCTGAGTCTAAATTGATTATTTTAGCCAATTTTCCTGGCGATGCTATCGCTAGGTTGGTTGAGTCAGACTATATACTTGAAAAACCAGACTTTACCAAAGAATTTGTTGATTTTTTAAAACAAATTGCTTAATGCCTGACTTCTCGTCTCTTACTGCCCATTGGCTCACCTAACCGTGAGCCTTTTATTTTTTATAACTATTGTAGATATTTGGCTTTATTGGCTTTGTGTTCTTCAAAAGTACGGCTAAAAATAGTTTCGCCAGTATCGGGCCTAGTTAAGAAGAAATTGTAATCATTATTAGTTGGATAGATGGCCGCTTCAATAGCCTTAATGCCAGGGTTGCTGATTGGACCAACTGGTAGCCCGTAGTTTATATAAGTATTATAGGGTGAATCTATTCGTGTTTCTTCGTAGGAATATTGTGGCTTATTTTCGCCCAGGATATAGGCTAAAGTAGCGCAGGACTCAAGTCTTTGGCCATTAGCAATTCGATTCCAAAAGATACCAGAAACCATTTTCATGTCTTTGGTTGAGCGAACTTCTTTTTCAATCAAGGAAGCCATAGTAATTATCTGGTAGACAGTCTTGCCTTGATTGTGGATATCTTGGCGCATTTTAGGTGTTAGCTTGCTATCGAGATTATTAAGCATTTTTTCAATTGTCTCTTCTGGAGTTGAACTAGCGCGAAAACGATAAGTATCTGGAAAAAGATAACCCTCTAGCCCGGCATCATCTGGTCTATCAGCTAAAAATTGGTATTTAGCTTGGTCTTGCTCTGGACTATTAGCTGTTTTTAAAAACTCTTTAGCGGTAAAACCAATTTGGCTAGTTGCTAATTTTTCAGCAATTTGTTGATTGTTCCAACCTTCAATAACAGTTACGGAACGATCAGCTAAAGCGGTTTCTTTTGCTTGCCAATAAGCTTGTCTTTGCTGGCGAGCTTCTAATTTTTGATCAATATAGTAAAGACCGCTAAATAATCCAGCAAAAAATAATAAAGCTGAGAACCAAACTAGTCCCCGTCGGCTTTTTTTAATTGGTGGTTGGTAATTGTAATAACTGGGCATTTGTTTTTATAAAAATTTTTCTAAGCCGCGTTGCTTTAATTCTTCAATTATTTCCTTAGTATTGATGGAGTTCTTTAATGAAGAAATAAATAAAACATCGCCAGTGTCAACGATTGCTAGATCACTAATATCATTAACGACAATTAATTTATCAACTAAATTACAATAGATAATATTGTTGTTGGAATCTTTGGCAATAACTTGGCCCTTGGTAACATTATCTTTTGGATTTGATGATAAGATATTTTTTAGTACTGGCCATTTGCCAAGATCACTCCAGCCAACATGATTGGAAACACTCATGACTAGCTTATCAACTTTGTCGGTGATAGCGGATTCAATAGAAGTTTTTTCTAGCTGGCTATAAAGCTGGCGGATTTGCTCTTTATCGCCGTAACCCACCATTAATTCGGTGATTTTTTGACAAATTTCATACATAGTTGGCTGGAATTTGGCAAACAAGTCGGCAATAGTTTTAAGACGCCAAACATACATACCAGTATGGCAATAGTAAACGCCAGAATCGATTAATTGGCGGCAATAGTCGTGGTTTGGTTTTTCAACTACATCAGACACTGTAAAAATGGTTTCTTCACCAATAGTTTGTAAATTTTGTCCGGCTTTAAGATAACTATAACCAGTGTCAACAGTGCTTGGCTTTACGGCTGGCGTTAGAATGTAATCAGGATTATTTTTTAAAAACTGTTCACTAGACTCTAGAAGACTAATAAATGCTTGATTGTCAGAAATATAGTCATCAGAAGGTAGTGAAGCGATAATGTCGTCGTCCTGACAGTAATGTTGCAGGAAACAGACCTCTAGACACATGGCTGGTCCAGTGTTTCTAGCTTCAGTTTCAACAATGATATTTTCTAAATTAATTTCAGGCACTTCTACCTTAACTCGCTTAACCATCAACTCATTAATTGAGACAAAAAGATCTTCAGATTTACTTAGAAGCCCAGTAACTCGTTCATAGGTGTTGCGCAGCATTGTTTTATCACCAAGTAATGCTTGGAATTGTTTAGGGTTGTTCTTGCGGCTAAATGGCCAAAGACGAGTTCCTAGCCCGCCAGCTCTAATGACTATTTTCATAAATCGTTTTTTATGGCTTAATGGCTCCATTATAGCCGATTTTTTTTGGTTTTGCTATAATAAAAAAATAAGACAAAATTATGAAAATATTAATCGTTCCCCTACTGGCAGCAATAATTGCTCAACTAAGCAAAGTTTTAGTTAAAAGTAATAAACAGAAATTAACTTGGTCAGCCCTTTGGGTTTATTCTGGTATGCCATCTGGCCACGCGGCTATTACGGTGGCCTTGACCACAATTATTGGTTTGGAAAAGGGCCTAGAATATCCAGGTTTTTCAATTGCCTTAGTTTTTACTTTGCTAATTCTTAGAGATGCGGCTGGTTTAAGGCGTCAATTGGGGCACCACGGTTCAATGCTCAATGAGCTAGTGGCTGATCTAAAAGACGATCATTTTTTGGACAATCAGTACCCTCATTTACTGGAAAGAATTGGACACACCCCACTTCAGATTATGGTTGGTTCAATAATCGGCTTTTTTGTGGCTGTCATTGCGCACTTTGTTTTCTAGCGGTAATTATTTCTGACAGATTGGACAAAAATGAGTCCCGCGGCCGTTTAGTTTGATTTTTCGGATTGGTTGTTGGCAGATGGGACAAGGTTTGCCAGAACGGCCATAAACTTTGAGTAGTTTAGAAAAATTACCTATTTTACCGCGCCCATCACGGTAGTCACTAAAAGATGTTCCCCGCTTAGTAATAGCTAGGTGGAGAATTTTTTTAATATTTTCTTGAAGAGCTTTAATCTCTTGTGGTTTTAAGCTGTGGGCTAAGCGAGTTGGTAGTATTTTGGCAGCAAATAAACTCTCATCAACATAAATATTACCTAGGCCAACTAAATATTGTTGATTTAGTAAAAGAGTCTTGATTTTACTTCTTGGATGTCGTTTAAATAAATCAGCTAGAAATTTGGAAGTAAATAAAGAAGTTAAAGGTTCTACACCAAGCCTTTGCTGATAATCCTGCCATTCTTCTGGGGACATCAATTTAACCCAGCCAAATTTTCTAGTGTCATTAAAAAATAACTGGCTACTGTTAGAAAAATTTAGAATTAGTCTAGTTGATTTATTCGGCCAAGATTGCTGGTTTTCTGCCAAGTCTTTAGTTGGGTGTCCTCCGGCTAGCCACTGTTTATTCTTTGACCAAATTAATTGTCCAGTCATCTTTAAGTGGACAGCTAAACGGTAATTATTGGCAAGCAAAAAAATAATATTTTTAGCTCGCCGACTGATATTGATTACTTTTTGATTGATTATCCTTTCTCTGGTTGAAGATTTTTTTAATAAAGCCAATTTACTATCAATAACCTTTAGTTGTACAATCTTTTTGTTCAGTAGAACATCATTTAAATCATTAACTATAGTTTGGACTTCTGGGAGTTCCGGCATAATTAGAATAGGGCTTATTTTAGCTTAATTTTTATTAAGCCATTTTGGGCCCCCTGTTTAGTTAGGACTGAAGCTGATTGACGAGCAGCTAAAAGTAGAGCCTTCTTTAAAGGTAATTTTTTAATTAAAGCAGCAGCCAATGTTCCACCAAAAGCATCGCCAACACCGGTAGTATCAATAACCTTTTTAACTTTGATAGCTTTTTGCTGAGTCATTTCCTCACCATCAAAGGTCAAGACTCCAGCTTGGTCATTAGTAACCACAACCAATTTTGGACCATAGAACCACAGTCGTTTAATAGTTTGACCAATATCGCGGTTGTATGATTCTAGCTCTTTTTTTTCTTGACGACAACTAGCGAGTAGCTGTAAGGCTTCATCTCGATTAACAATTAAAACAGCTGTTTTTTTTAAAATTGGTTTAAGTTTGGTTAGT
>DAOQAO010000040.1:0-5880 GCA_035354095.1 bacterium
GACCAAGCTATGGCCATCAATCAATCTACTAAGAATTTATTCTTTCTCTTTGCCCGGCCTTTTCCTATTCACTGCCTTAAATCAATACTTACTAGCTGAAAATAAAGAAAAAACTATTTTTATCGCTAACTTTTCTGGATTAATTATCAACCTATCTTTAAACATTTTGTTAATCCCTAGAGTTGGCCTGCCAGGTGCAGCTTTGGCAACAGTTATTACTTTTATCTTCCTTCCGATTTTTATGTTGTTTTCTAGTCCTAAAAAATCAGAAATCAAATTATGAAAATAAACTTCTTAGTTCCAACGCTTGGAATAACCGGTGGAATGCATGTTATTTTCCAATATGCTAACCAACTATCAAAAAAAGGTCATCAAATAAATATTATTCACCCCTACATTCTACCTAAAAACGCCGGCATAAAAATAACTACTTTTGGATATTTAAAAAAAATTCGCTACACATGTTTGCGTTTACTTGGTAAAGGAAAAATTGATTGGTTTCCCCTTGATAAATCAATCAATATTATAAAACCAATCAATCTCGACTATAAACACATTCCAAAAGCTGATGCCATAATAGCTACTGCTAACGAAACAGCGGATTGGTTAAATGATTATCCCAATGAACTTGGCAGTAAATTTTATTTCATCCAAGACTACGAAAACTGGACAAGAGCCGTTGAACTAGTTGATAGGACATGGAAAATGCCTCTTAAAAAAATAGTAATTTCTTCGGGATTAAAAAATTTAGCTGAAAATAAATTTCAAGAAAAAATCGTCGGCCTAGTCACTAATGGAATTGATTTAAAAATCTTCCAGCCAATCAACCCAACCAGACCCAATAACCCAATCAAGATTTTAATGATGAACCACGAATTGCCTAAAAAAGGAATTGAAGATGGTATTGAAGCTTACAAAATTGCAAAAAAAATTAACCCTAATATTGAGCTAACCATGTTTGGTGCTTATAATTTAGCTGAAAAATTCAAAAAAATAGTGACAGATTATTATTATAAGCCAACCCAAGAAAAAATCGCTGAACTTTATTCGGCTGCTGACATTTTTATCTGGCCTAGTCGAGAAGAAGGCTTTGGCTTGCCGCCAATGGAAGCCATGGCCTGCGGAGCAGCAGTTCTTAGCACCGATACTGGGGCTATTAGAGATTATGCTATTCCCAACACTAGTGTGATTATTGTCCCACCACGAAATCCACAAAAATTAGCTGAAGAATTAATCAATCTAATAAATAAACCGAATTTAAGATTGTCATTAGGAAAGGAGGCACAAAAAAATATCAGCCAATATAGCTGGAATAAATCAGCTGATAAATTAGAAAAAATATTACTAGCAAATCTAAAATAAACCATAATAAAACACCCGCCTTAGGCGGGTGTTTTATTATCTACCAAGAATCTTTTTAATAATTTCTCCAGGATGTCTTAAGAAGAATGACATTCTCGGGTAAAAATTGGTGCTCAGACTCCAATTGAGACCCCATGAATTAAGACAGCCGTCACAATTTTTAGCAAGCTTTCTAATATTTTTTGCTTGAGCGCTACGCCAAATTTCTGAAACAGAAACATCACGAGCGTTACCAATAGTTTTATCCCAATAAGTTAAACAAGGCGAAATCGTTCCATCGCATTTCATGGCAAAAAAAGAATTGCCAGCAAAACATTCAAACTTAATCGACTTTCCATCCAATAATCTTAGCCAGCGTTCTCTAGTAGTGCTTTGTGGTTGATCAAGAACGATTTTTTTCATCTCTTCCTTAAATTTAACCTCGTCATTCTGGTCATTACCATAAAAAGAAGATTGGTTATACCACTGCACTGCTAGTTCATCAACACCAACTTGCTGACAATATTCTTTGACCGAATAATATTCTTTTAAAGTTAAATTAGACAAAGTAAAACCAACAGTAATGGTTAGAAGCTTTGGATAATCTTTTTTTATTTCTTTTAATTCTTTAATCAAGAAGTCAACTTTAGCAAAATTACCTGGCACGCCTCTGACTTGGTCATGTTTTTCGCCAACTCCATCTAGAGAAATTCCAACATTTAAGCGAATACCTTCGCTTAAAGCTTCTTTAACAACCTGGATAGCACGATCAGGCCAAATGGCATTGGTGCTAAGGTCAAGAACAGCTTTAGGAAAAAGCTCGTGTTCTAGTTTCAAGATATCAACTATATCTTGGCGCAAAATTGCTTCTCCGCCAGAATTAATAACTGATTCAACATTTTTTAAAATAGGGTCGCTAAAAATTTTTCTCATCTCTTCTAAAGTCAATGGTTTGGCATGCTCTTTTTTAGCCCAAATCTGACAATGAGTGCAATGGGAATTACAAAGGTCGGTGACTTCAAACCAAATCCAACGAGGCTTTAATGGCTTATCTAGAGCCGTTAAAACAATATTCTTGTTTCCTTCATATAGTCGAAGAAAAAACTTTTTAACAAAATTGCTCATAAAAATATCTAAACTTTTAATAAATTATTTTCTGGCTTCAAAAAACATCACCCCAGATTTAGGATAAAACACCAATAAAACCGGATAAAAGATAACCGCTAAAATATTTGGTAACATTTTAACACCAATAAAACGAGCCAAAGGATACACCAATCTCAAAATTGTTTGTTTAGTCTTTTGTTTTAAACTTGGTTTAATACTAACCTTATTAGAACCATCGTCTTGCTTAAATTTTCTAGCACTCTTGAAATGAAATTTATCAGCTAATATTTCCAAAAACAGTTCTCTTAACTGATTATAGCGGTTGATATAGCTAACTTTTACATCACTAAAACCATTTAGTTTCAAGATAGTAGTAAATGACTGGCCATCCCATCGACTAAGATGATGATAAGGGAAATCCCAACCAGAAAAATTTAAAAAGATTCGATCTCTTGAAGGAATACTAATAAAAATTTTACCACCATTTTTCAAAAGTCGATGAGCTGATTGCAAAATATCAATCGGATTATCAACATGCTCAAAGACTTCAAACATAGTTAAATAATCAAATTCGGCACGCGGTGGATTTTTTACAAAATCACCAATTGACATTGGAAAAAGATTATTTAAGGAAAAAGCTGAACGGGCTATGGCTATGGCTGAATTATCAATATCAACACCGTAAACATCAGCTCCATGCTTGGCTAATTCGGCTAAAAATTCACCAGTTCCACAGCCAAATTCCAAAACAGCTTTACCCTCTAATTCTATCTGATTACTCAAAAAATATTTGTGATAACAGTGTAAATCTCGCGGTGAAAAAGATTCTTTTACATTATACGGATCTCCTTTTTCATACCAATCTCCACCAGGATGAAAAAAAGGAGCAAAATATTCACCACCACAATTTTGACAATGATAAAGAGAAAAACTTCCATTTTCATTAACCTTATCTAAAACAAAACGAGGCGCTTGTTCTGTTTGACAAAAAGGACACTTAGCAGCTGCTTTCTGTAATGACATATTTATAATTAAATTTATTTAACCGTCTCCCCTGTTTCAAGTATCCCCTTTAAACCATCCTTTAATTCTGGCTTAAGTTGAACAGCTTGTTCCGCAGCATATTTGGCTTCTTCTTTCATGCCTTGATGACTATAAAGCTGCGACAAACGCAACCAAACTTCCGCTCCCTGTGGATAAAGTCGAACTAATTGTTCGGTTAACATAATTAAGCGGATATTGTCATTTTTTTCTTGGTAATACTTAATTGCATCATTTAGATAATTACCAGGCCCGAGTAAGGTAACACCACCTTCATCTAAACATCGTTCCAGATTGCGATAAGCTTCGTCTTTATCAACGCCGCGGTTGAGTTGCATCCGAGATAAATGACAAAAAGTATCCCAATATTTTTCACTAATTTTTAAAGTGGCTTTGAGCTCGGCAATAGCTTCATCGGGCTGATCAAGGTCGGATAATAACTGAGCTTTGACATAGTGTGGTAAAACATGGCCATAGCCATTTTTTATCGAATCCTCAGCAGATTGCAAGCCTTCTTTGGCATAACCGGCCGATAGATTATTTTTACTAACCTGACTAGCTAGCGACAAAAATTGCGCTCGCTGCATATTTAAATAGCTATCTTGAGGATTATACTCAACATTTTTAGCATTTTGCTGATCAACATAACTAATAACCTCGGTTAGCTGATTGCTTGGCAATTGCTCCAAATAGTAGCTGCCACCAATATAAGCATTGGTCATAGCTGAACGGCCATCACGAATAAGTGGTGAATTGGCAGCCTCAGCTTCTTTAAAAACAGTTAAAGCTTGGTAGGCTTGTCCTTGGTTGACAGCTATAATACCATCAATTGTCTTATCTAGCATCTTAATAGTACTGGCATTGGCAAACCAAATTACCCAAGCGGCAGTAGCACCACCAACGATTAAAATGATGGTTTCTTTGTTGGTCCAGCCAATATCATTATGTTTGGTGGTTTCTGGCTGACGATAAGTATTGTTGATAAAAGCTAGAATCAACATGAAAAAAAGATAGCTAGCTAAACAATCAAACAAGGCTAGGTTTTGGACAAAATAAGCAACCATTAACGAGAACAGTGCCGCAAACTCTGGTAAATCAAATCGTTTTTGACGATAGGCCCGGACCAAATAAATCATAGCCCAAATAAACATGGCCATATAGGCTAAAAAGCCTAGGATGCCGGTAGTTGTTCCAATTTCAACAATATTGTTGTGAGCTCGGTCAAAATAGTCTTCACCTTTGCCAAAATCATAAAACTTGCCAGTAAACTGACGATCAAAGGTTAAAGAATAATTACCATAGCCAACACCCAATAGCCAATGCTCAGGAAAATCTTT
Organism: bacterium; assembly: GCA_035354095.1. Taxonomy (GTDB): domain Bacteria; phylum Patescibacteriota; class Patescibacteriia; order Patescibacteriales; family Patescibacteriaceae; genus UBA1359. The sequence goes on from DAOQAO010000040.1 coordinate 4,827, forward strand.
CCAAGCGTATTGCCAAGACAGTAAACGAGTATTTAAGGTAGGATTGTTGAGTGAAAAATCACGAAAAACTTTACCAACTTGACTATTGTTGAGGGTTTCAGACCAACGAAGCGAGAAAATTAAGCCAATAACGATAACAAAGGCTCCAACACCAATCCAGCCGGCTCGGCGAATTTTCTTGGAGCGGCTAAGTAGTGACATGATAACACCATAACAAACCAAACCAGCGGCCAAGCCAGCATAAGCGCCAGAGATATCAGCTCTAACAAAGCCAACCGCTAAAATAGCTAAAGCAAACCAATAAGGTAGCGCTAAAAGCCAATTACGGCTACGGCCAATTAATAACAGAGTAATAAAGATAGCCATCAAGGTTATGGTGCCCATATAGGCAGCATTACCAAGCATTGAGGCGTTATAACCCTGAAAAACACCGATTAGACTTAGTAATACACCGGCTCCGGTCATGGTCATGAGTAGCGGCTGCCAATCGCGCCAATTGCGGAAAGCTGTAATAGCAATAAGATAAAACAAGAAAAAATGAAAAAGTGGAAACCAGCCCAGCATGCGTTCCAAATCCCCCCAGAAACTAAGATTGAAATCAACTCCAGTAAAACAAGTCAAAAGAACAACTGCTAAATAGGCTAACCAACCGCGAGTAATCCATGATTTTTTAGGACGATTGGCTGGATACTTCCAAATATAAGCTAGCCAAACGACAGTTAAAACTTCAATCAAGATATTGAAATAAAGCTGTTTAGAAGTAATGTAGGGAAAATAAAAATGCTTATTGAGCAAGAATAACGACGCCAAACTGGCATAAGTGCCTAACTTTAGAATAAAACGATACCAAGGCTCAGACATATTTTTTATAAGAATTAGACAAAAAATCCCTAAAGGGAATGCTGATATAAGTATAGAGAAAAAAAGATTTTAGAGCAAGAAAAAAGCCAGCGATGGTCGCTGGCTCAGTCAGAGGAGGTTAAGGAAAATCAAGTGCTAGCACAGTGCTAACTCCACCGTTTTAAACAAACTTGCCTCAATTTGCAAGTCTCTC
>DAOQAO010000041.1:0-5810 GCA_035354095.1 bacterium
TCTTTTATTGGCATTATTTGGTTAAGTCGTGACTTACCAAACCCAAATCAATTAATTGATCGTGAGATTGCTCAGAGCACCAAAATTTATGATCGCAGTGGTGAACATGTTTTATACGAAATTCATGGTGATCAAAAAAGAACTTTAGTAAATCTGGATCAGATTCCTGATTATGTAAAACAGGCCACGATTTCTATTGAAGACAAGGATTTTTATAATCATGGTGGCTTTAGTTTGTGGGCCATGTTTAGAACAGTAGTTACTAATGTTTTTCTTGGTCGCCATGCTGGTGGGTCAACTTTGACTCAGCAATTTGTTAAAAATGCTTTACTGACTTCAGAAAAAACATATACTCGTAAAGTTAAAGAGTTAATTTTGGCTTACCGAATAGAAAAGAAGTTTAAGAAAGACCAAATACTTCAGATGTATTTGAATGAGATTCCTTATGGATCTAATGCTTATGGTGTTGAAGCAGCCAGTCAGCGTTATTTTGGTAAAAGCGTTAGCCAAGTCAATTTGGCTGAAGCAGCAATTTTGGCCGCCCTACCTCAGGCTCCAAGTCGCTACTCCCCTTATGGTGCGAACAAAGATATCTTGATTGGTCGTCAACAATATATCTTAGATTTAATGGTTGAGCAGAAATATATCAGCGAAGATGAGGCGGTAGTGGCTAAGAATTTTAAAGTTGAATTTAAACCGGTTGAAGAAAATGGCAACATGATTGCACCTCATTTTGTTTTGGAGATTAAGAATCAGATGTCAGAAAAATATGGTGAAAAAATGATGGAACAAGGTGGTTTAAAGATATATTCGACGCTTGATCTAGACAAACAAAGAATTGCTGAAGAAGTAGTTAAAGCTCAGGCTGACAAAAATGAAAAGAATTTTGGTGCTACCAACGCGGCTCTAGTGTCTATGGACGCTAAAGATGGTGATATTTTAGCCATGGTTGGTTCCAGGGATTACTTTGATGATGATATTGATGGTCAAGTTAATTTAGCTTTACGACCTCGTCAGCCAGGTTCTTCATTTAAACCGATTGTTTACGCCTCGGCTTTTATGAAAGGTTATACTCCTAAAACTGTTCTTTTTGATGTTCTAACCAATTTTTCTCTAGATAGTGAAAAACCTTATCAGCCTCGTAACTATGATGGTCGGGAAAATGGTCCAGTTACTATGAAAAAAGCTCTAGCTGGATCGCTAAATATTCCGGCAGTTAAAACACTCTATTTAGCTGGTCTAGATAATGTTTTAGCGGTTGCCAAGAATTTAGGTTATACCACTTTGACTGATAAAAGCCGCTTTGGACTATCTTTAGTTTTGGGTGGTGGAGAAGTTAAGCTTTTAGAGCATGTTGCCGCCTATAGTACTTTTGCTCGTGACGGTGAAATGGTTAAACCACGGTATGTTTTGAAAGTTGAGGATAGTAGTGGCAAAGTTTTGGAAGAAACTAAGCCTGAACATAATAAAGTAATGGATCCTCAAGTTGCTCGTCAGATTAATGATATTTTAAGTGATAATAATGAGCGGGCTTATGTTTTTGGAGCTAAAAATTATTTAACCCTAGGCAATCGTCCAGCTGCTGCTAAAACTGGCACAACCAATGATTACAAAGATGCTTGGACTCTTGGCTACACTCCATCAGTAGTTACTGGCGTTTGGGTTGGTAATAACAACAATAAATCAATGAGCAAAGGAGCTGATGGTAGTGTGGTGGCTGCTCCAATCTGGAATGGTTACATGAAAAGAGCCCTATCTGGTCCAGCTGAAACTTTCAAAAAACCAGACAATGTTTCTACTGGTAAAGCTGTTTTAGATGGAGTTATTCCAACTACTACTAAAATAGCAATTGATAAGAGCTCGGGGTTCTTGGCTACTAGTTCGACTCCACCAGACATGATTCGTGAAGATAGTTATTGGCAAGGCCATTCTATTCTTTATTATGTTAATCCAGATGATCCTCGTGGCGCAGCACCTAAAAATCCAGCTGATGACTCGCAATTTGCTGCTTGGGAAGCTGGTGTTAAAGACTGGGCCACTCGTCAGAAATTTAATATGGCTGAACCACCAAAAGAAACTGATAATGTTCACACGGTGGAAAATCTACCTGATTTAACAATTGTTAGCCCTACTCCTGGACAAAAAATTACTAGCTCAATTCTACCAGTTAGAGTTAAAGCCAGCGCTCCTCGTGGAGCTAAAGAGGCTAAATTTTATATTAATGGTTTGTTATTTAAAACAACAACCGGATCATTTGATAGTGACTTAAATATTGACTTTTTGCCTAATGGACAGCACAAGTTAGCAGTGGAAATTTGTGATGATGTTCAAAATTGTGCTAAACATGAACTATCGTTTGAGCTTAATGCTTCTGGTAATCAAGCTGGTGGTCAAGATTTGTCACTCGCCTGGCAATCTCCAGCCGATGGGTTAACTTTCCGAGCAGCTGATTTCCCGATTAATTTACAATTAAGAATTAGTCAACCCAAATTGGCGGCCAAAACTAAAGTTTATTATACAGTCAAAAATGGCGGAAAGCAGCTAATAACAGCTGTTGAAGCCAGTAGTGATGGACTAGCTAGTTTATCTTTTCCAAAGCCAAAAGAAGGCAATGGTAGCTATTCTATCTTTGCTGAATCGGAACTCTGGACCGGTCAAATTAAGAAAAGTTCAAATCTCAATCTAATTATCAAGGGCCTCAATTAAGAGGCAAGCTCCAATAGCCGCGGCTTTTTGGTCGTGGCCAATCCGCCAAACAGGCTGGTTTTTAGTAAAGCTAGCCTGTTTTGTTAATTTCTTAACAGTTGGTAAATAGTATTTGTAATACTTAGAAACACCGCCAGTTAAAATAAACGCTGTTGGGTTAAAGATATTGTTTAAATTAGCAGTTGTGGCAGCCAGTATCTTGGCAAATTTTTCAATTTTAATTTGAGCTGATTGATTTTTTTCAGCAACAGCAAACAAATGACTAGCTGGTTGTCCGATTAATTCATGATAATAGTGTTCCAAATCTTGTCCAGTTTCCGGGTTGATGATGGAATGACCAATTTCACTGCTAATCCCCGGCTGGTTGATAATATTTTTACCATTTAGAGCAATTGATCCACCAATACCAGTGCCTAGAGCTAGGACGATTAGAGAACCACGACGATACTCGGAGTGCTTTTTTAAATAAGTTCGAAGAAAACAATTTAAATCATTATCTAAAATAATTTTTTTCAAACCAGTTGCTGTGGTCAATTTGCGACCAAGCAATTGGTCGTTGAGTATTTGGAGATTGGGACAATTGATGACTCGGTTATTTTTAATCAATCCAGGTATGCCAATGCCGATTTCTGTTAAATTTTGTCCTGATATTTTTAAACAAGCTTCCTGCAGACGATTTATCTCTGTTGTTAGCTGTTTAATAAAGCTAGTTAGAGTGGTTTTATCAATTGGTTGCTTTTTTACAGCGTAAGTTTTTTGTTTTTGAGCGTCGTATAAAACCCCAAGTATTTTTGATCCGCCGACATCAATGCCAGCAGAGAGCCTTAGTTTTTTCATAATGATTGAGCAAAAATTTCTTTAGCATATTGCCAATAACTATCATTGTGGTTGGTTATTTTTTCCCAATACCACCATTCAATACCCCATAGATAGAAAGTATCAAAACCACCCTGACGACTAAATTCAATATTTTCTTTAAACTTAGCCATATTCATTGTTTGATTTCGTTCTTGTGGTGAAAGTTTATAGTAAGCTTCTCTTCCCCAAGGTTCAGCTTGCAGTTCAATAACAATAATTTTATCGATTTTGGTCAGTAATTTTGTAATTTTGGTCTTGGCTTTAAAAAAGTTTGGTGTAAGTGGATAAGTAATATAACGATTGAGGAGTTGACTGTAAGTATGGCGATAAATTGATGTGCCAAAGATATCGGCTCTTTTAGCAGCTGGCACCCAAAGACTCAACTCGCCGCTATCAGTAATAATTATTGGTTTTTTACTTAATTTTTTAGCTAAAGCGATTTCTTCATCTAGAAATTTTTTATCAAGCTTAGGGCATTCACCAAAGCCAAATAAAAATGGTTCATTTTCTATCTGCCAGGCTTCAATAGTTGGGTTACTATCGTAGCGTTTGATGGTTTGTTCTAAATAACTAAGTAATTCCTGATTAGTCTTAGTTTTTTCTTGATTTTTGGTCCATTCTGGGTAATGACATTCAGGCCAACGAGGTAGACGAGAACCAACGGCTAAAATAACCTTGGCGTCGCGTTTTTGAGCTTCTTCAATCTGCCAATCAATATCAGTAAAAGTAAATTTATCCTTTTCTGCTTCCACTGTCGGCCAATAAGCAACTAGCCTTAGTTTTTTAACTTTTAGATCATCAAGCATTTCAGTATAAGCTGCATGCCAATCCAGGTTCATTTCTTTCAAATTTAAGGGCGAAAAAGTCAGCCCATAAGTTAGCTGATTTTTTTCTTTAACTGGTTGGTTAGTTGCCCAAAGCCAGAAAAAGCCAAAGGCTACTAAAATAATCAAAATTGTGACTAGCGTTCGCCAATATTTTTTAAGACTTAGCGCCATAAAAGTAAAAACAAACCTAAATTAATTAAAACTATTCCAGAAACTTTTTGCCAAATATTTTTTTTATTGATTTCTTGGCCCAAAAGTTTCGGATATCGTCCAGCCAAGAGGAAGCAAATTATTAGCAAAAATAGATATTGTAGACCTTGTAAACTATTTACTAAAGACACATCAGCTAGCGAGATGGCGTAGTTACTTAAAATAAAAGCGATAAAAGCAATTAACCTAATGCCAAGAAATAGCGGCAAACTTTTTATGGTTGATTGTCGACGAGGTTTATCAAAGATCAATCGGCGAGAAGAAGGAAAAACAAGTAGCAGCAATGCTCCGACAAAACTGCCAAGGCGTGTCCAAATAAAAGCATTGGTAAACCCTTGGGAATCGTAGAGATATTTTATTAGGACATAATAGGCAGCAAAAATAAAAGATGACAGCAAAGCGTTAAACCATAGGCGGCTGGTACTTCTTAGTTCAATACTTTCTGGTTGCCAAAAACTTTTAAATTTTTTAACTAAGTTTTGCCAAAAAGTATCTCTTGGCCGTAGAGATAACAAAGCACTACCAAGAATTAAGATTGCTAGAGCTAAGAGTTCTTGTTTATTTAAATAATGACGGCCGATTAAATAGTTTAGCAACAAAGTAAAAATCGGGATAAAAGCACCGGCAATTGGCACAACTTTGGTTGTTTCGCCTTGGTGGACAGCTTTGTACCAAAAATACAAAGCCGCCATAAAAAGTAGGCCAGAAATTAAGTCTAGAAAGAGCCAATCCCAAGTTGGCACATGTCGGTTGAAAATGAATAACAAGCAGTTACCGGCACTCCAAATACCAACGTAAAAAGCATAAGAAATCGACGAATGGACTTTTTTGGATAAGAAATATTTATCAGCCAAGTAGACTCCGCCGTTAAAAAAGTTAGCTAAAATAGTAATCAGTAACCACATAAAACCTAAAATCCGTTATTTTTACATATTTTAGCATAGAAACGGCTACTTGGACGAGGCTGTCTTACTAGTGATTGTGGGTCGACTGAATATAAGCCAAATTTTGGAGTAAAACCCCATTTCCATTCAAAATTATCCAAGAGTGACCAGTGACAGTAACCTTTAATTGGGCAACCATTGTCGATGGCTCGATGAACCATAATTAAATGTTCTTTAATAAATCTTTTTCGATTGATATCTTTAGCATCGGCTAGACCGTTTTCTAAAATATAAATTGGTAAATTGTATTTTTTAGCGTCCATTA
>DAOQAO010000042.1:0-5808 GCA_035354095.1 bacterium
TCAATTTTAGGCGTTGGAGTTGGCAAGTGATAGGCTTTAACTAATTCTCCATCTATATATTCAACTACTGGATAAAGGCCAGTTTCAGTCGCTAATCTAGCTGCTTTTATTTGATCAGCTGGTGCAATTTTCCAACCAGGTAAACAGGGGACTAATATCTGAATATATTTAGGTCCTTTAATTGATTTAGCTTTAATAATCTTACTTTTTAAATCATCGATAAAGGCAATATTAGCTTGAGCAGCATAAGGAATATTATGCGCCAAAGCAATGGCTATCATATCTCTTTTTTGTAGTGGATTATCAATAGAAGCAGTGGTGGGTGTCTTGACTTGTCCGGGAGTGGCTAAGCTAGCTTGCATACCAGTGTTAGCATAGCCTTCGTTATCATAACAAACATAAAATAAATCATCACCGCGAGCCCAGCTAGCCGTCAGTGCTCCAAAACCAATATCAAAAGTCGCCCCATCACCACCCTGGACTAAAATTGTAGGATGCTTTTTCTTGCCTTTGGCTTGCTTTTGCTGGTAATCAAAAGCAGCGGCAATACCAGTGGCTACTGGAGCCGCATTAGCAAAAGTTGAATGAATCCAAGGAATTTGCCAAGCACTACTAGGATAGGTGGTAGTGGTTACCTCCAAACAACCAGTAGCATTAACTACAACTGTGTTAGCTCCTAGAGTTTCTATAACTGTGCGAGCGGCAACTATTTGAGCGCAGCCTAAACAAGCTGTGTGATTATTGTTTAATAGCATTTATTTACATTTAGAATGTTCACAAGAACATTTGCCACTTTTACAATTACCTTCAACATTACTTTCTTTATCACCACATTTCCAGTTAAGAATCCAGTCGCTTTTGCCAATAGCTTCTCCTTCATCTGGACATTGGTAATCTTTATTGCAACTTGCTTCATAATTTACACAAACCTTACAAGCACCACTCTGACAATAACCCCACAATCTTTTGTTTTCTTTATTGGTTAAAATACAGCTAGTTCCATCTTTCCGACCTTGACAAAAACTAGTGCTATCTTTTCCTTTAGCGGCTTTATTTATAAAACTACCGGCTTTAGGATCCCAGCAAGCAAAGTCATAAAAAACAGAATAACAAACACTAGTGTCACCCGGACAATTTGACTTAAAAATAGTATCGGCTATTTCAGGCATCCAAACTGATATATTAACAAACTTTGCCTTAGTAGTATTATATAAATGGTTAGTAAACATCTGACATTTCAATTTAGCAGTCTCTTTAATATTAGGGTCGTCACTGTACAATATACTAGCGAAATGGGCTTGATCCGCCGCAAAAAAATTTTCATCATAAGCCACACAACAAGCCTCCTTAGTTGGATTATTGCCAATCGGTGGAAAAGAATAGTAATGATCTAAAAAACCATAATCATCAATTACTTGATTTTGATCTGATTTCCCTGTTATTATTTTCCGAGAAACACTGGTTACATTGCCAGTATCTAGCTCAACCAACTTTACATTAATTGTTCTAAGTATTACAAAAGCAAATAAAGTTAGTAATAGCCCACCTAAACCTGCTTTAATCCATTGTTGAGCCTCACCAACTCTTTGCTTACTACCACCAGCCGTTGACCACATAAAACCACCGATAATAACAACAATCAAAGCTAAAAGAGTTACTATTTGAACTAAATATTTATAAAGCGCCTTGATTAATTTAGCGATTGGCGAAATTGAGTTATCGCTAAAAAGATCTTTGGTGTCAAAGCCGGGGATTGGTACTTCCGCTTGATAATTTATCTCATTAACATTTGCCGTTTTTGATGGTCCATTGACGGCTGTTCCAGTAATTTCGGCCCGGCTAATAAACGGTTCAATTAAAGAAGCTATAATGGCAACAGATAGGCCAAACAAAAACAATTTTAAATGTTTATTCATATTATTTTAGTATTTTTTCTAACTCGGTTAATTGAACATTGCCCCCTAGTCCAATAATCAAGCTAACCAACCTAGCATTAACTTGATGACTCGTTACTGAAGAAATATCAGTGAATAATGGCGGTTGACTACCTAGTCCAGGAGCTCGATCAATAACAATTACTCTTTGAGCATTTTTTAAATATTTTATGACATCTTGTTCGGGGAATGGCCGATAAAGCTTAATCTTTAAAATCGCTAGTGAATCTGCTATTTCTTTATTTGTTTTATCAGCCAAATCTTTTAATTCACCAACTATTGACCCCATAGCAACAATAACTGTTTTAGCCTTATTGGGGCCATAATATTCAACCGTGGCTAAATCATTTTTATCAATTGTCTTGATTCCAGAAAGTTCCTTTTTGATTGGTTGCCATATTTTCATGAGTTCAAAATATTTTTTTTCAATAGCAACTAAGCTGTCAGCAATAGTTTGCCCTAGGCTTAATCGTTGAGTCTCATAATCAATCGGCATAGTAAAATGACCAATTGTTTTAGGATTATTTACTTCTAGTAAATTTTTGACTCGCTGTTTAACTATTTTACTAATCAATTTTTCTGATGGCATGGCTACTGGTTCACTAGCATGGGTTAAACGAAAGCCATCAACATTAACCATAACTGGTAGATTAAGCTGTTGGCTTAGAGCAAAAGCTAACCAGTGTTGTTCAATGGCTTCCTGATTATTTTCGGCGAAAAACATTAACCAGCCAGCATCTCTGACTGCCATAGCATCTTGATGATCATTCCAAATATTGATTGGCGCCGAAATTGATCGATTGGCACAAGTCATAACAACTGGCAACCGTAATCCTGCTAAATTGTAAACAATTTCAATCATGTGGAGCATGCCTTGTGAACTAGTTGCAGTATAACTTAGTGCTCCCGCAGCTGCTGCCCCAAGAACCATAGATAGAGCCGAGTGTTCACTTTCAGCTTGTAGAAAAGAATAATCAGCTTGGCCAGAAATTTTTAATTTAGCTAGATACTCAATTATTCCAGTCTGTGGAGTAATTGGATAGGCAGCGACAACTCCAGGACCAACTCTAGAAACTAATTCAGCGATAGCTGCTGAACCTTTCAGAAACATCATTTCATCAATTGATTGTCTATCTCGCTTGGCCATTTTGATATTTTGTTAATTTTTCAACTAAGCTAAAATTAGCTTGAAAAGCTTGAGTATTTATTTCAAATAACACCTGATTTGTAAAGTGTTCTTTTAAAGCCCGAAGCCAAGCTTCTTGGCTAATTTGTGGCCAAACAGCTGCCAGCCCGCCTAAGAGACCAATTGCCAAATCTTTACCTAAAATATCCAATGATACTTGCCGACTATCATAACCGATTCTTTGATTAACGATTTGTTGCTCTGGTTGGTTAACTATCGTTAAAAATTTACCCAATTGTTTACGATTAAACAACTTTACATCATTTATTAGCAAAATATCTGGTTGGTCAATTTTTTGTCTATCTCTAATTGGCTGACGACCTATTTTTATATAGGCCTCAACCGGAGTGCCAGTTCTTTCAACTCCAAAAAAAGGCATTGATTGTGACCAAAGACCTTGTTGAAAAGCTGCTCGAGCTAAAATTGCTGCCGCAGTCACTACACCTTGTCCGCCCAAGCCAACTAATTTTATCGATACTGGAAAATTACTAAAGAATTCTAAATCTGACATTTATTTAGTTTTAGTTAGCTGATTGATCATATAATTAAAAAACTCTTTGGGTAATTCACCAGTAAAACGATAACCATTGATAAACCAAGTTGGTGTACCTGATACTCCGCCCAAAGTCACGGCATCTTGATAATCCTTCTGCAGATAACCCAGCATTCTTTTATTATCTAAACAATCTTTCATTTTATCAGCAACTAAACCATATTCTTTGGCTAGAGCTACTAAATCAGTAGTTGTTGAATATTTGCCTTGATTTAGTAAAAGTTCGTCATGAAAAAGCCAAAAACCAAGATTGCCAGCCTGTTCGCCAGCACAACGAGCAGCTTGAGCTAATATTTCTGAGTTTTCTTGGCCAGGCCAATCACGCCAAACATATTGAACAATATCTTTATTTTGCGCAACTATTTTACGAATCGTTGGGTAAGCGACGCGGCAATGAGAACAATTGAAATCACCATATTCAACAATTAAAATTTTTGGTGTCGAAGTTCCCAAATAATATGGAGCAGGACCTTTGGAAAGAGTAATTATTGTTGCTGGATCTAGTCCAGTTGAATTTTCCATCATCAATTCTTCGGCAGTAATTTTGCCAGTCTTTAACTGCCAAGTATAATTAGCTACCTTATAGATAAAAACAACCAGAAATAGACAGGCCAAACTGCCAATAAAAATTAGCAGACTTCCCCACCATCTTTTATACCAAGGTCTAGGGTGACGGCTGCTAGTTGTTAGTAGCTGATTAAATCTTGCTCGCCAGCCGGAAGAAACTTCATCAACATTCGGCTGAATAGGGCTTTTGTATTTTTTTTCCATTGCCTGTTTGATTAATTTAGGCTATGCTAACATTATAACAGATTTCTTTATCCAATGAAAATAATCACTTGGAACATCAATGGCTGGCGAGCAATTTGGCAAAAAGGCTTAGTTGATTTTATTAACCAAGCTCAACCAGATCTACTAGGTCTACAAGAAACCAAGATTAATGACCATCTATCTAGTGAGTGGGACAATAAAGTTCCTGGCTATAATATTTATTGGCACGGAGCTCAAAAACCAGGCTATAGTGGAACGGCCGTTATTGTTAAAAAAACACTCACTCCAGTAACCATAACTAACGGTTGGGGTGATGAACAATTCGATATTGAGGGTCGTTGTCAAATAGTTGAAACAGCTAATTTTTTCTGGTTAAATGTCTACTTTCCTAATGCCAATGCTGAATTAAGCCGTTTGCCTTACAAACAAGCTTTTAACCAAGCCTTGCGACAAAAAATACTATCTTTAGAAAAAATTAAACCGGTGGTTATTAGTGGCGATTTTAATGTGGCTCATCAACCAATCGATCTAACCAATCCTAAAAGCAATGACGGCAGTGCTGGCTATACTTTAACTGAACGACAATTCTTTGACCAACTATTAGCTGATGGCTGGATTGATCTTTGGCGACAGTGCCATCCAAAAACAATAAGCTATACTTGGTGGAGTTATCGCTTTGGGGCTCGCTTAAAAAATATTGGTTGGCGGATTGACTATTTCTTAGTTAGCCCTAAGTTGCTTAATCGGATAAAAGATATTAAAATACTTAATGAAATAGGGGGCTCGGACCATTGTCCGGTAGAGTTAATAATTTCTTAAATTATGAGCGAAAAATATCAGCACCAAGAATTTGAATCTCGTTGGGAAAAAGCCTTTCAAGAATCAAATCTATATCAAACCAATAGCAGTTCAACTAAGCCAAAGTTTTATGTCCTAGATATGTTTCCTTATCCTTCGGGAGTTGGGCTACATGTTGGACACCCCAAAGGATATATTGCCACCGACATCATTTCTCGCTATCAAAGAATGCAAGGCTTTGAAGTTCTTCACCCAATGGGTTGGGACGCTTTTGGCCTGCCAGCTGAAAATTATGCCTTAAAGAATAAAGTCAATCCTAGCATTTCGACTGCCGCTAATGTTGCTAACTATAAACATCAACTGAGCATTTTAGGGTTGTCTTATGATTGGTCAAAAGAAATTAATACTACCGACCCCAATTATTATCATTGGACTCAGTGGACTTTCTTGAAATTTTACAATTCTTATTACGATCAGCAAAAAAAACAAGCCCGCCCAATTGATGAGCTAACCGTTCCAGAAGGTTTAACCGAAACAGAGCGTCGCCAATTTATTGACAATCATCG
>DAOQAO010000043.1:0-5766 GCA_035354095.1 bacterium
AAACAGGGCATATTATTTTTAACAGATTTTTCTAAACGACGCAAGAGTACGCCCAGGGGGAATCGAACCCTCATAACCAGCTTAGAAGGCTGGTGTTCTATCCATTGAACTATGGGCGCTTGACATTGTCCAATGTAGCAAGCCACCTGCCTTTTGTCAATTTGAAGCCTCTTTATCTGAGACTAGTATCTGCCTAACTACTGTTGTTTGTCCCCCGTATTTCTTGGCTGCCGTTATTTTTAAATTATTAATCCCAATCTTTAGATTAACTGGATGGCTAAAATTACCCTGACGATCGCTTAAGAGCTGTTCGCCGTTAATTTCTAGCCTAACTTCTGGTTCAGTCTCACCAGCTAACCAAATCTGCCTTTCGCTAGTAGCAACATCACTAGCCGGACTAGTTATTTTTAGTTCAGGCGCTGCCACAATATTTTTTAACGAAAAAACAATATAGCCAACTATTATTAGGACAGCCAAAACAATCAATGAGTTACGAATAATTTGCGGCCAAGACCATAAATCACGACTTCTGACTAACTTCTGGCCAAAAAAATTGTCATGACGATGGGTTTGATTATATTTTTGCCAATAAGAAATAATTGATTCGGCTTCACTAGAAGAAAAATCCAATAGTTCTAAATATTGATGAATAATTTTTTCTAAACGAACACCAGTTGGTAGCTGATCAAACCGGCCTGATTCAATCGAGCGGATGTAGTCCTGCTTGATTTTTAAACGGCGCGCGCAAGTAATAACTGACAAATTTTTTGACAGGCGACGATCTTTAATTATTAGACCGAAATTACCAGATACTTTTTCAGACATAGCTATCTAATTCTATCCAATAAATTGCTTTAAAAAGGTAGAATCAGCACCAGCAATATCTAAAACAAATTTAATTATCATGTAGCTACAAAAAATAACAGCCAAACCAATTAAAGCATTAACTAGAGTTTGCATGCCCTGTTTATATTTATCGCTCTTGCCAGCAGCTAAAATCATTTGAATGCCTCCCCAGATAAACATAACAAAGGCAAAAGTTCCCGAGAGTCCTAAAATAGCTTTACCAACAAAAATAATCAGATTCTGAGCAGTTGTTAAATCGTAATCACCATATTCATAACCCTCGGTTGGCACAATTTGTTTTTGCGCCCAGCTTATAGTTGGGATCGTGGCAGCCAAGACAGTAAAAAATACCGTTGAAATTGATTTTATTTTCATATTAGTTGGCTGGTTTTAAGGTTTGTTGAAGTTTACTGGCTGCCAAATTGGCATAACTTTCAAGCTGCTCAGGATTTTCAACCACACTATCTGCTAAATCAGACATGATTTTATTAGCATTTTCTGAATCATAACCATGATACCAACTTTTTGCGGTCAACAGTTGACTAGCAAAAACATCAAGATATTCCTGAGATAACTGTTTTTCGATTAAGCTCCGTAGAGCTGTCGGACGCTTTACTTTGTTCAAATAAGAAGTGACATTTTCAGCTTTAGTAATATATTGGACAAAATCCCAAGCCTCATTAGGGTGCTGACTCTTTTTAGAAACTGTCTCAACCCAATAATTAGCAATATTAACCGGTTGGCTAGTGCTGGCTATTTGAGGCAATTTACTAATACCAATATTTAAATCGCGGAGATATTCTTCGGCATTATCACCAGAAAAACCGGAACGACGAGCTGCAATAATTAACGGAATATGATAGCTGTAACCAAACATAATTGCTGACTGCCCGCGAACAAACATATCAAAAGAACTGCCTAAACTTTTATCCCATGAGTAAACTTCTTTGTTAACATTAGCAAAGTCACTATAAAAACGAACTGCTTCAATACCAGGATAATAACGGCTAGCTGTGCCTGATTCTAAATTAAAAACCACTCGACCATTCTCAATAACTGGAGCTTTACTCTGTAGCATCAAAGCAGCCATAATATCTTGTGATCGCTCTACATTACTACCACCACCCAAGGCCGCCCCAGCCTGAACAATATTTCCTTGAGTATCGCGTTTAGTCATTTTCTTGACTACATCTTGGAAATTTCTATCCCAATAAGCTGGCGGATTAACAATGCCTTCAGCATTAAATAAATCTTTATGATAAAACATAGCTAAAGTATCAACCGACAACGGCAAACCCATAATCTTGTTGTCAATCAAAACATCATCAGAAACAACATCAACAAAATTGGATCGCAAATCTTTAACACTCAAACTTCTAGTCTTTTTTATTTCATAAGCAATCTCTTTTTTAATGCCACCCTTCTGAATTGGATAAACCATAGAAATTACCTCTGGCATCGGAGCAATCTTGTTCTGATAGCGAAGCAGCCAATCATTTTCAACTGAAAAAATATCTGGACCGCGATCTTCGGCTAGAGCATTGATTATTTCTTTTTCGTATTCCTCATAACGAAGTTTACGATAATTGATTTTAATATTAGGATGGAGCGCGGTGTATTTATCAATTAATTCCTGAAAATCTTCTGGTTCATCCCAAGCTCGCCAATAATTAATAGTTATCGGCTGCATTGCCTCTTTAACTTCGGTTGACTGGAGACGACAGCCGAAACCGCTAGTCATCATTCCAATCGCCATTAATGATAAAGCACTAATTTTTTTCCACATAATTTAATAGTTAGGAAAACGATATTGCAAACTTTCTGTTATATGTATTTTAGCAATTGTTGGCTCATCCGCCAAATCGGCAATTGTTCTAGCTAATCGCAAAACTCGGTAATACCCTCTAGCTGATAGGTTTAAACGATCAATCGCTTGCCTCAAAATCATCTGTCCGGCTTGATCTACTTGGCAAAAATCCTTAATTGCCCCTGAAGTCAGCTCGCCATTATTTATAAATCTGGTTCCTAAAAAGCGTTTTGATTGTTTTTCCCTAGCTGCCAAAACTTTCTGGCGTAAGCTAGCTGAATCTTCAGCCAACTGATCACTAGTCAAATCATCAATCGGAACTCGAGGCACTGTTAGTTGTAAATCCAGACGATCAAGTAGTGGCCCAGATAAACGACGACGATAATTAGCAACCTGTTTGGGACTACACTGACAAGCTTGACGATTGTCTCCCAAAAAACCGCACGGGCAAGGATTCATGGCTGCTGCTAACAAGCATTTAGCTGGAAAAATCAATTGACCAGAAACCCGATTGACTGTTACTAAACCATTTTCAAGTGGCTGGCGAAGTCCTTCCAAAACTGGTCGAGAAAATTCAGGTAACTCATCTAGAAACAAAACTCCACGATGGGCTAAAGAAATTTCACCAGGCCGAGGCCAGATACCACCACCAATTACTGCTGCAGCTGAGGCGCTATGATGTGGCTGACGAAAAGGTCGTTGACGCGGCAAACCGGCAGAAACTTTAAATTGCCCGGCCACACTATAGATGCTAGCAACTTCAAGGGCTTCCTGATCAGTTAAATCAGCCATAATGCTTGGTAATGTTTGGGCTAGCAGTGTTTTTCCTGATCCTGGCGGACCAATCATTAGCAAATTATGATGGCCAGCGGCAGCAATTAGCAAAGCTCTTTTGGCTAAAACTTGCCCCTTGATATCACAAAAATCATAGGCACTAACTAGACTGGACTTTTCTTGCTCTATGGCAATTTGCTTAACTGCAATTGGCTCGGTTTTTTGTTTTAGTTGAAAAACGATCTGTTTTAACGATTCAGCTGGCCAAATTTCAATTCCCTCCACTAGGCTAGCCTCAGATGAATTATCAATTGGAACAATGACCGCCCGAAGGCCTGAATTTCTAGCCTTTTGAACAGCTGGCAAAACCCCACTAATCGGCCGCAAGTGACCATCGAGTGATAATTCACCCAAACAAAGAACCTTGTCTAAACAGCCCAATGGTAACTGGTTATTAGCTAGTAGAATACTTAAAGCAATTGGCAAGTCATAATTGGGGCCTTGTTTGCGCAAATCAGCCGGTGCTAGATTGATAGTAATCTTTAATTTCGGCAACTCTAAATTAGAATTGCGAAAAGCACTGCGAATTCTTTCCCGCGCCTCAAAGATTGAAGCGTCAGGCAGACCAACAATAATAAAAGTACCAATTTCTCCGCTACCAATATCAGCTTCAGCTTCAATTAGTTCAGCTTCTAGACCGACAAGTCCAGCAGACATTACTTTGGCAGACATAAAAAGAACAGGCGAACAGGAACCGGCAAAAATACCGCTTCCAACCCCTCCTGATATTAAGAATTAGTTCTTTTATTATAGCCCAAAATAAAAAAATCAGCCAATCTGACTGATTTTTTTATCTTCAGTTAAGCTAGCAAACTAATTGCAGCTACCGGAAGCATTACCATTATTTTGTGAAGCAAAGCCAGCGGCTGGACTTTCACTAGATAATTCAGCTTTACATTCTTCTGGAGAATTGTTAAAGGCTGAACAAACGGACTTAAGCAAGCTAGCACTATCACGACCAGAACTTATTTCCTGTCCATTGATAACCAAAAATGGTGATCCCTGAACTCCATATTTTTCATTTTCCGCCTTATTTATACTAAATGGTGGAAATTGGCCATTCCAAGAATCTTTATTGTTATAAGATTCGGTAATCTTGTATTGCTTATCAGCTTGGCTGACACATGATTTCAAAGATTGTTCATCAATACCAGCTTCTTTGTAACAGGGAGCGGCTTGGCCATCTTTAATGAAACACCTAAGATATTTGGTGAACTTTTCTGGCTGTTCCTTTTGAATACAATACTGGGTAAGATTTTCATCAACTTCTGGCTTCTCATGCATAGCATAATCACAGAAGCGTAGTTTGAAATCAACCTTACCAGCTAATTTTTCAACAACTGGTAAAATTCCTCTTTCCATTTGTAGGCCATAAGGACAGTAGCTCATAACAAACAGCTCGATGACTGGCTTATCACTTTTTTTAGAAACAGTCGCTGTTTCAGAAGTTGAAGCAGTTGAGGTATTTGATTCACCAGCAATCTGCTTGTTGACTTCATCAATATCCATTGCTTGAGGGAAGAATAGTTTACCATCACGGCTCAAATAAGAATCGATTGGGTCTCCACTGCCAACATCAATCTTCATCTTATAGAAACCATTGGCTTCTTCAATTTCTTTAACTGTTGCCTGAGTTCCAGGACGCATCAAAGCAGCGTTGATAAACTTTTCTGCTCTTTCTTTAGCCTGTTCTGGCTTTAAGTTTTTAACCTTGCTCGAACAACCAGTCAACATAATGGCGGCTGCCAAGCTCAACAATACGAGTTTCTTCATATTTGTAATTTAAATTAAATGATAATTATAACCAAGTCACGCCAACAACTTTGTCATGACCCTCTTTAAAACGCATCAGGCGAACACCCTGAGTATCTCGACCAGATTCATTGACCGAATTGAAAGGCAAGCGGATTACCTGACCAGATGATGACATGATAATCAAATCTTTGTCGGCCATGGTTTGCTTATTGACCAAGAAGGCATTTACTAACTCACCAGTCTTATCGGTAATCTTGGCTGTCTTAATACCAGAGCCGCCACGATTTTGAATCTTATAATGTGACAAATCGGTTCGTTTACCATAACCTTCGGCCATAACTGACAATACCTGATAATCCTTTAATTTCTCACCTTCAGTCTTAATAACTCCCATACCAATTAGACTGTCCTTTGACTTTAAACGCATACCAATAACTCCACTAGCACCTCGGCCCATATCGCGGACATCGTCTTCCTTAAAACGAATAGCTTGACCATGAGCGGTTATCAACTGAATTTGATCA
>DAOQAO010000044.1:0-5744 GCA_035354095.1 bacterium
AATTAACGAGTTTAAAAGTCTTAAAAAAGGCTCTCATTGGGCAACCATAACAAATGACTCAAGAACGGTTGATTTATTTCAAGAAATCAAAAATAGAGATAAGAGTTTTTTTGAACTGCTAGATAAGAAGAAAATTAAGGGAATCTTTTCTTCTCCGCCATATGTAGGACAAATAGATTATCACGAACAGCATGCGTACGCTTATGATTTATTTGGATTTGAAAGAAAAGACGAATTTGAAATAGGACCTTTATATAAAGGGCAAGGGAATGAGGCTAAAAAATCTTATGTCGAGGGAATATCAGATGTTTTGATCAATGCCAAAAAATATTTAGCCGATGACTACGATGTATTTCTTGTAGCAAATGACAAGTGGGGATTGTATCCTAAAATAGCTGAAAGATCCGGAATGCGAATAGTCAATCAGTTTAAACGTCCGGTATTAAATCGCACAGAAAGGGATAAAAACCCATATTCTGAAATTATTTTTCATTTAAAACAAGAATAATATGGCTTTAACACATGAACTAAAAAATACAATTCACGATTTTTTGAAAGGAAAAATCCTTAATAAAATTGCAGATTATGATTTGAGTGATGAAGATTCTGCAAAACCTTTTCAATATGCGCTTTTCACTAAAAAGGGTTATTTAGCAAAAGGTTTTATACATGGATGTGAAACCGCTTTAGGTAATTGGCATGAAGCAATAGCAAAGTTAATTGCACAAGAAAATTTTAAGGTAGCCAAAAAGCTGCAAGGCAATGAAAAACTAAAAGGAGCAATTACACAAGAATCGCAGAAAGTTTTTGAAAATATCATAAGCGATTTAGATAGTGTAAAAAGAGAGCCTAATCACAAAAAAGAAGCAGAAGAAATTTTTGCAGCAAGTCAGGGAGATAAAAAAGGAGAAAACAGGATTCAGACAGTCGATTTATACTTGGAGAACGAAAATGGAGAGGAGATATATTTTGAAATTAAGGGACCAAAGCCTAATAAGAACGAAATGCGTGCGGCGAAACGAGATTTGATGGAAATATATGCAATAAGAGCGCGTGCGGGTAAAAAAGTTAAAATTTTTCTTGGAATGTACTATAACCCATACGCACCACAGGATTACCAAAGATGGACATGTTTAAAATTCTTTGACAAAGGCGGAGATTTTTTGATTGGGAAAGAATTCTGGGATTATCTAGGTGGAAATGGCGCTTATGAGCAATTAATCGAGATATATGAGACTGTTGGCGAAGAAATTAGACCAGAATTGGAGAAAAAGTTTCAAAAAATTATAAAAACTAAGATCGAAGGTTAGTTTGAATTGACCGTACCCTTTACCCCCTCCACAAACCTCTCCACCATCTCCAAATTATCCTTTAACCAGATATACCACCCCAAAAACTGCCCATCGAAAAGTCGCCACCAAACACGAGACCAGATCTCCACTTCCGAGTCCAAAATGCCCAAAATTTGCTTATAATCAGCCTTTTCTTCTTCGGGTTCATGTGCTAAATATTCATCGACAGTCATCCTATTCTTTACCAACCTTTTGGTTTCCGGTTCGAATCTCGCGTAATAACCCCCACCAATAAAACAGTTCCAATTGGAGCTGTTTTTTCTTTACTTTGCTTGGTTTTTCCGCTATTCTAAATAGTAGAAAAAACCATTTATGCTGAATCCAAAAATCCACGAGCAAGCGGCTGCGACTTTGACTGCCAATGAAAATTCCAAGAAATTACTGCAGGCTATTTATCGTGCGCAAAACAGTTCCCATGAACCGAAAGGCGATCAGCCTCGCATTAAGGTTTCTAGCGTCATTTCTCGGATGGCCTTTTTTTATGAAAAGATTCGTAATGCCGTTGACTATAAAGAAGAGTATTTACTTCGCAAAGAAGCAATCGAACGCATTTTAAGACGGCAGATTCTAATTGAGGGGACAATTAAAGATGAAAATCCTGAAGAAATCAGCCGTCATTTGTTAACTGAATTGATTCGCGGCGGTTATTTACCCAACAATCAATTGCCAGTATCACTAATCGGTGAACTAAGTGAAGTTATTAAGAAGTATCTTTTTGTTCGCGACGAGGCTATTTCTCAAATAATGCAGGAAAGTGGCCAAGTTAGCTTGATGAAAAAAGATCTAGTTAAATTTAGGCAGGAAATATCTAAGCGTAATCAGCTAATTGGCTGGCTGCTAGCTGTTTGTGCTAGTGAAATTGAAAGCCGTTTAGGTAATGATCAAGTTTTAAATCAGGCCATTAACAATCTTTATCAGTATTTGCTAGATAATGTTGAACTTGAAGGTCATGAAGAATTTTCCGAGGATTTACCAATTCAACTTTATCTTTCGGTTAGTCGCAATTTTACTAAACTAGATGAAGACATGTTGTCTTTTATCTTGTTTAAATATTACATTACCGATTGGCAGAATCTAGAAGCAGATAAGTGGCCGACAGTGGCTAAAAAGATTTTTAACCTTAAAGAAGCAATTAATCATCAGCTGAATCATCCGTTAGCTGAGCCCATCAATAAGATTACCAAGCGCTACTCAGTTTTCATGAGAGTGCTTCTAGATGTTTTTAAAAGCGATCCAGTTGATATTTACGCCAATTTTAAAAGTGATCCCAAAGCTTTTCCTCGTCAGATTAAGAAAGTTTGCGAAACTAGCTATGGCAAGGCTAAAAATTTGCTTTGGCGAGCGGCTGTGCGCAGTATTATTTATATTTTCTTGACTAAGAGTATTTTGGTGGTGGCTTTAGAAATTCCAGCTAATAGATTTTTGCATGAACCAATTAGTTGGGGCGCGCTTCTCTTTAATGCTGTTTTCCCAGCTGGATTATTGTTCTTTTCAGTCTTGATGACCAAGCTACCCAATGGTGACAATACGGAAAAGATTATTGCCGGGATTAACGAATTAACTTTTGAAGAAAATAAGCGCAAAGACAAGACTAAGCTGCGTTTACCACAAAATAATACCAAATTCTTGATTAAGATTTTTAATGTTATTTATTTACTGACTTCTTTGGTAACCTTTGGCGCGATTATTTGGGCGCTCAACCAGATTCATTTCACTTGGGTCAGCACTTTGATTTTCTTATTCTTCTTGGTGTTTGTTAGTTTCTTTATTATTCGCATCAAGCGCGTAACCAACGAACTGAAAGTAATTGAAAACAAGGAAAGTTTGTGGCGAATTCTTTTTGATGTCGTTACTTTGCCGGTGATGGCGGTTGGCAAATGGCTAAGTGAGAAATTTGATAAGATAAATGTGTTTGTTTTCCTGCTAGATTTTATTATTGAAATGCCATTCAAATTTTTTGTTGATGTGGCTGAGGATTGGACTAACTATGTTAATGATCGTCGAAATCAAATAAATTAAGTATATGACTGAAGATAATGGACTATCTATCGAGGATTTATTAAATAAAAAAGCATTGCAGCAAGAAAGTTCGCCGGCGGCCAAATTGGCTAAACAGCAGGCCAATATTCGCTATCAGGCAATCGAACAAGAAGTGGCTGCTCGGGCTGCGACTCTTGGTCTAGACTACATTGATTTGATTGATTTTCCAATCAGTCCAGAGGCGATTGTTTTGCTGTCACGCTCAGAGGCTGAAAAGTTTTCGGCTATTTGTTTTTATTTTGATGAAGAAAATATCAGAATTGGCACAACTGAACCAACCGAAGAATTGGCTGTGTTTATTAAAGAATTGGCAATTAAGCATCATGTTCAATTGAAACTATATCTATTATCAGAGCGCAGTCTAGATTATGGTTTAAAGATTTATGATACTCTGCCCAAAGTAAAGCGCATGGAGGGCGTGGAGATTAGCCCAGAAGAATTAGCCAGTTTTCAAGAAGAATTGAGTGATTTGAAATTACTAAATGAAAAGCTTAAAGAGGCTAATATTAGCCAAGTAATGACGATGATTATCGCAGCGGCACTCCGGGCTGATAGTAGCGATATTCATATTGAAGCTGAAGAAAATGGTGTAGCTGTTAGGCTCCGCGTTGATGGATTACTACAAGAAGTGGCCGTTATACCTAGAGAGCAATGGAAGAGAATTATTGCTCGTTTAAAAACAGTTGCGCGAGTTAAGATTAATGTTGAAGATAAACCACAAGATGGTCGTTTTGATATTTATTTGTCAGATGAAAAAGTGGCCGTTCGAGCTTCATTTTTGCCAACTGCTTTTGGTGAAAGTGTGGTGCTTCGTCTGCTAAGACCAAAGTCAGCGGTTTTACCTTTGGATAGTTTGGGTATGCGCCCAGCTGTTCAGCAGATTTTGGAACAAGAAATGGCTAAGCCTAATGGCCTTATTTTAACCACTGGTCCAACTGGCTCGGGTAAAACAACGACTCTTTATGCTGCTTTAAATAAATTAAATCAGCCAGGGGTCAAGATTATTACCTTGGAAGATCCAATTGAATATGAGCTGGCGGGTATTAGCCAAAGTCAGGTTGATGAAGAGAGTGGCTATACTTTTGCTAATGGCCTGCAATCAATTTTGCGCCAAGATCCGAATATTGTGATGATTGGTGAAATTCGTGATTTAGATACAGCCAGTATTGCTGTTCAGGCTAGTTTAACTGGTCATTTAGTTTTTTCAACTCTTCATACCAATGATGCCGCTGGTGTTTTACCACGTTTGATTGACCTAGGCGTTCAGCCTTATCAGCTGGCACCGGCTATTAATGCGGTGGTTGGCCAACGCTTGGTGCGCCGACTTTGCCCACATTGCCGTCAGGTTTATGAACCAACTGATGAGGAACGCGAACAAATCAACAAGATTTTAGCAGTTGTTTCGCCAAAAGCTGGTATTGATGTACCAAAGGAATTGCCGACTTTCTATAAAGCCGGGACTGGTTGTGAACATTGTGCCGGTTTTGGTTATAAGGGTCGAGTTGGCCTTTATGAAATTTTTACTTTGAGTGAAACCATGAAAACTTTAGTTAATGAAGGAGCACCGGCTTTTAAGGTTTTGCGCCAAGCAATTGAAGACGGCATGGTGACAATGCTTCAGGACGGCGTGCTTAAAGTGCTTGATGGTCAGACTTCTTATGAAGAAGTTTTACGCGTCATTGGTAAGATTGATTATATTAATGAGCTTTACGATATTGTTGTTTCACAGACCTTGGGTCGTGGCTTAAAGATTTCAGAAGCTGATTTGAGTTTTGGTGAAAATGTGGCCAAAGATATTAATAATGCTGGAACATTACTCGCCACCAAGACTACCAGTGAAATGATGGCCGCTATTATGGCTGGGGCAATTATTAGTAAGGCCGGTGATGTTCATATTGATCCAATTGAAGGCGGAGTTAAGATTCGTTATCGTTTGGACGGTATTTTGCACGATATTGTTACCCTAGGGGCTGAACATTATGTGCCGCTAATTGGTGAAATAAAAACTCTAGTTGGTTTGTCGCTCAGTACCAAACTGCCGACTTTTGACGGTCGTTTTAGTATGGATTTGCCAACTGAACGCATGGACTGTCGTGTTTCCTTGATTACTGGCGGTTATGGTGAAACCGTGGTTATTCGTTTGTTGTCCAATCAGGCAATCAGTTTGGAACTTAGTGATTTGGGTATTCGAGATACTTCGCTGAAGGCCATTGAAACTTCAGTTCATAAAACTAAAGGTATTGTTATTACGACTGGTCCAACTGGTTCTGGTAAAACTACTACTCTTTATGCTTTGCTAAAACGGCTTAATACTCCAGAGGTCAAGATTATTACGATTGAAGATCCAATTGA
>DAOQAO010000045.1:0-5681 GCA_035354095.1 bacterium
CGATGCCACTTATGGCTCGGCTTTTTAGCTCGAACAATCATAGCCGACTTATTACCGATTTGATTAATGGTTCGCTTAGCCATCGACGGCTTACGAACAACAATTTTTGGTATAGGCATAAAAACTTATTTATTAATAATATTATAACAAAAAATAACGATTAATAAAATCAGTTGATTAATTCGTGGAAAATCTTGTTGCTTTTTTAGCCTTGTGTTATAATAAGCCTAAATTAACTTTTAAAACCTAGTTGGTGAAAAATTATGAACCAATTTAAAAAATTTTTGTTTGGCTTTCTAGCTTTACAATGCTTAGCTTTTAGCCCTTTAGCTATTGCACCAGCTAAAGCTCAGGTCGAATTATGGGATTCAACTTCAACGACCGCTTTTACTGATACTGGTCTATCTAACAAGGATCCTCGTGTTATTATTGCTGATCTAATTAAAGTTGTTTTAGGCTTTTTAGGAACAGTTGCCGTTATTTTGGTTATCTACTCTGGATTTCTCTGGATGACTGCTGGTGGTAAACAAGACAACATTAAGAAGGCTAAAGATATTATGAGCGCAGCCGTAGTTGGTTTAATCATCATTTTGATTTCTTACGGCATTACGCTTTTTGTCACTTCCACCTTGAGTTCGGCTATTAATTAATTGTGCGTTTTTAAAAATTTTAATAAATTAATAATTCAATTAGAATTATGAAAAAATTGTTTATCGGCCTAATGTCTCTAGTTTGGGCAGCTGGCCTAGTTTCTTTAGTACCAGCCACAGCTAGTGCTCAACAAATGAATTCAGAAGATTTATGGGGAACTGGCACAACAGATACCTATACTGACAATGGATTTTCTCAAACTGACCCTCGTCAGACTGTTGCCAAAATTATCAAGATTGCCTTAGGCTTTCTCGGTTCAATTGCTGTTATCTTGGTAGTTATCGCTGGTTTCAAATGGATGACTGCTGGTGGCAACGAAGACAAGATTGCTGAATCTAAAAAATTAATGACTGCCGCTGCCATTGGTCTAGTCATTATCTTATTAGCTTTCGCGATCACTAACTTCGTCATTGATTCAGTTGTAAGCTCTATCTAGATTAATAAAATCTGCCAAATTTATTTTGGCGGATTTTGTCTCAGCCTGATTAATTGGACTGAGACAAAATCTTAAATACCTTCCATGAATAAGTTAATCAAACTAATTAAAAACAGTCTTT
This sequence comes from bacterium, assembly GCA_035354095.1. Classification (GTDB taxonomy): domain Bacteria; phylum Patescibacteriota; class Patescibacteriia; order Patescibacteriales; family Patescibacteriaceae; genus UBA1359. The sequence continues at coordinate 1,209 of DAOQAO010000045.1, forward strand.
ATCTGTCTTTTTTAGTGTTACCCAATTTAGTTTTGGCAGATAGTTTTGGTCTAGATACCGTAGCTAATAGCGCTGGGCTAAAACGAAACGGAACTCTGTCTTCAAGAGTTGGCGAAATAATTGGTGTTCTTCTCGGTTTTGTTGGAGTTGCTTTCCTTGTTTTAATAATCTATGCCGGCTTTACTATTATGCTAGCTAATGGCAATAAAACCAAAGTTGATGAGGGTAGAAAAATGATTACTGGAGCCGTTACCGGACTAATTATTATCTTATCAGCTTATGCGATTACTGCTTTTATTGGCAGTTCCTTTGGTCAATAATTATGCGTAAAATCTTAACCTGCTTTTCCATAGTTTTATCACTTTTAATTGCTGGCGTTGCCAGCGCTGATGTTGAAATAAAAAAAGCCGATTCAGCTGCTGACTATTTTTTCTCTGGAGCCCAAGAAACTGGTGGACCAATGGGTTATAATATAACTTCAACCAATGGTGAGGGGATGGTTTTAAATAAAGTTACTCTCATAATTAACATCTTTTTGGGACTACTCGGTGTTATCTTTTTAGGCTTAGCTATTTATAGCGGGTTTTTATGGATGACAGCTGGTGGCAAAATTGATCAAGTTAAAAAAGCTACTGACTTGCTAGCTCAAGCCGTGATAGGTCTAGTTATTATCCTTTTTGCTTACGCTATAACTTATTTTATTGTAAACGCATTGAAAGTTTAATTTATTATGAAGAATTTTTTCGCTATTAAAAAAGCTGAAGCAGCCGGTATTCAAGACGCTTTTACTAATTCTAATTTAAGTGATGCGGCTACTACTGCTGGTTATGCAACTACCAATTCACCCGACCTGCTAACTAGAATCGGGTCAATTATTAATGTCGGACTAGGTTTAGTCGGTATTATCTTTTTGGTCATTTTAATTTCTGGCGGTTTTCTCTGGATGACAGCTGGTGGTAGTGCTGACAAGACCAAAAAAGCTAAAGACATGATTTCTCGAGCAATTATCGGGACCGTCATTGTTTTGTTAGCTTATGCTATAACTTACTTTGTTATAAGTTTAATAAGAAAATAATTATGTTTTTAAAAATAAAAAAAACAGCTACCTTTATCGGTCTAAGTTGTTTAACAATATTTGGCTTACTGTTTACCAATTTTATTCCAGCTCAAGCTGCTTCTAGTACCATGATGGATAATTTAGAAACAGTTGGTGGACAGAGCTATGATTCAACAACTGGAGAATCTACTCTAATCGATAATATCGCCACTTTGATAAAAACTGCTCTGGGACTACTTGGTTTCATTTTTGTTGTCCTAGCTATTTACGCTGGTTTTCTCTGGATGACAGCTGGTGGTAATGAAACCAATATCAAAAAAGCTAAAAGCATTATGACTAATGCGGTTATTGGCTTAATTATTATTGTTTCAGCCTACGCTGTCACTTGGTTTATTTTTGCCAATTTGCCAGGAACAGGGACTACCGCAGCTGGATAAAAAAATCCGCAACTAAAGTAGTGCGGATTTAGTGATAGTTAATATTTTTTATTAACTATCACTATTGTTTTTTGCCCAGCCGTTACTGGCCGGACAATAGTAACAGTCATATCCCGACCATTTGATGTGGTCGAAATAGCACTGAAAGAAAGTGTTCCAATTGGGACCTTTTCTTCAGAAGTCGAGGCGCCAGAGGCCAGAACTCTACCAGCAAATGGTCCATCAAGGACTGTTACTTGATAGTCGCTGGCGTTTATCAACTTAGCTTTGGTGTAAAGGTTGTTAACCGATACCTCCTGAGCTAAACTAATATACTCCTTAGCCTTTTTCAAATTACCATTAGCTACTTCAGCCTGGGCTATGCGCCACAGGGTGATAGCTACAACATTTTGTTCTTGACGAATTGAAGTGTCAATCCAATCGTCAAGCGACATCTTGCCAGACATCGAGTCAGCCTTAGCAAGGTGACTCTTGCTCATAGTGATATCAACTTTAGCAGTATTTTGAACATTCCCAGCGCAAGCACTGAGAAACAGAGCAGCCAAAGCTACTAAAAGCATTAAAATAACTGTGTGTCTCATCGGACACCTCCTTTTTATTTTTTTATTTTATTTCTTAAAGTACGATATCTAACTATATAATATTTTTACAGAATTGTCAATAGCTATTGACAAAATTGTTAGTCCTGGTATAATCAATTTATTGCTAGTTTATGATTAAACTGGCTTTTTTATTAGCCAATTTTATTACCTCAAATACTATGTCAGATTTAATGAATGCCATCAAGCAGATTTGTGAAGAAAAAAATCTCAGCTATGATGCCGTAATTGAAACTATTGAAGCCGCCTTAGCCGCTGCCTACCGCAAAGACTATGGTGACAAAAACCAAAACATCAAAGTTACTTTCAATGAAGATTTAACCAAGATTCATGTCTTTGATGTTAAATCTGTGGTTGAAGATATGCCACTAATGACTTTTGGCAATTCTTTAACTTTAGAAAATTTACAAGGTTCAACCATTACTATTGATCCTGAAGCTGCCAAAGAAGCGGTTAGTTTTAAAGCAGAGGATCAGTTGCAAACTGAAATCCGTGATGAAAATGGTGAAATTATTCGCAAATTTAATCCAAAAACTGAAATTCAACTTTGTGAAGCAGTTTTAATTAAACCAAATATCCAAGTTGGTGAAGAAATTATTACTGAGCTGCCAGTTCAAACCGATTATGGTCGCATGGCCGCTCAAACAGCCAAACAGGTAATTATCCAAAAATTACGCGAAGCTGAACGCAACATGATTTATGCTGACTTCAAAGATAAAGAAAAGGAAGTTATCAGCGGTATTGTCCAGCGCCGTGAAGGTCGCAATGTTTTAGTTGATGTTGGTAAAACCGCTGGTGTTATTTTGCCACAATATCAGATTCCTGGAGAAAATTATCGCCCGAATAGCCGGATTAAGGTTTTTGTTGAAGAAGTTCGCGTCAGCAGCCGTGGTCCAGAAATTATTTTATCTCGAACAGCTGATGAAATCTTGAGTAAGGTTTTTTATTTAGAAATTCCTGAAATTTCTAACGGTCTAGTTGATTTAAAGGCTGTTGCTCGTGAAGCTGGTAGCCGCTCCAAGGTTGCCGTTATTGCTAATAGCGAAAATGTTGATCCAATTGGTTCTTGTGTTGGACAACGCGGTTCTCGTATTCAAACTATTATTAATGAAGTTGGTGGTGAAAAAATCGATATTATCGAATATAGTGATGACATTAGTAAATTTATTGCCAATTCTTTGGCCCCAGCTAAAATTGAACAGGTTGAACTTGATTACGAAAATAAACATGCCGTTATTACTGTTAGCCCAGATCAATTATCTCTAGCTATTGGCCGCGATGGACAAAATGTTCGTTTAGCTGCTCGTTTAACTGGCTGGCATCTAGATATTACTTCTAATGAAGTTGCTCCAGCAGCTGAAGAATCTGTTAGTGATCCAGAGGAAGTAGAAAAGCCAGTAGAAAAGAAAAAAACAGCTACCAAAGCTAAAAAAACTACTACTAAAAAGACCAGCAAAAAAGCAAAAGAAACTGAGGAAGTTGCTGAATAATAACTTATAAACACCGTATGCTTTCGTTTTATTACGGTGAAGACGATTTTCAAATATATAAAGCCAGCCTGAAACAATTAAATGATCAGGCTGCTTTGTTGCGCTTTAATTCTACTGAAGCTGATTGGGTAAATATTTCCGCTGAACTAAATAGTTCTTCACTCTTTCAATCAGCCAAAATTATTATCATTAATAATCCTTTTAGCGCTAAAAAACCAGAGATTCTAAATGGTTTAGTTGGTTTACTTGAAAATCAATCGACTCAACCTTCTGCCAATGATTTAATAATTACTGAAGATCGTTTAAAAATAAAAATTCAAGCTGGCAAAAAACAACCAGTTATTCTAGATATTGAAGGACGAGGCAAACCTCTAACCAAAATTCAAAGCCGACTTTTCGAACTATTAAATCAGGCCGACCAAGTTAAATATTTTCCTAAACTTAGTGGAGCTGAAGCTGAAAAACTTTTAAACACTTTAGCTAAAGAAAAAGATTGCCAAATTGAACCATTAGCTGGACGGCTACTTTTAAATCTAACTGCTTATAATTTTTGGCAGATTAGTCATGAATTAAATAAGCTAGCTAACTACCACAGCCAAAATAACCCTCAAAAGGCCATAGGTGAACGCGAAATCAATTTACTAGTCAATGACACCTCCAATCATCTTTTCGAGCTTATTGAAGCAATTAGCAACCAAAATTTAGCTGCCACCACCAGACTCTTAGAAGAAGTTATTGGTGATGAAACTGACTTAATTATTTCAACCAATCTTTTAGTTCGTCAAACTCTACAATTTTTAAAAATAAAAGCTCAACTAGAAGCGGGTGATCAGCCAATAGTTATTGAAAAAACACTTGGTTTACCAATAACTGTTAGCCGACGCTTAGTC
>DAOQAO010000046.1:0-5622 GCA_035354095.1 bacterium
CGGCGATCTGGTTGCCAAAAAAATAAGCGGCCATGACGACCTTCACGAGTTGGAATAACACAGTCAAACATATCAACTCCCCTTTTAACTGCTTCAACAATATTATCTGGATAACCAACCCCCATTAAATAGCGAGTTTTATCCTCGGGCATTTCAGGTGCCAAAGCTTCGATAATTCGGTACATTTCCTCAGCGGTTTCCCCAACCGATAGACCACCAATATTATAGCCGTCAAAATCCAAAGCCGCTAAATCACTGAGGCTGCGACGGCGCCAATCAATATCTAGGCCACCTTGCACAACTGCAAAAAGTAATGGCTTGCCCTCTGGCATTTGATCGTGATGAAGCTTGGCTCTTTTAGCCCAAGCCGTCGTTCGCTCCACTGATTGTTTAACTTTCTCTGGGGTTGAAGGCAAAGCTAAACATTGATCAAGACAAACAGCAATATCAACACCGCAAGCAGCTTGTAAGTCTAAAGAAAGTTCTGGCGTTAAATACTGCTTGCTACCATCCCAGGGTGAATTGAAATGCACACCGTCTTCTTTGATTTTGACTAGATTTTGACTATCCGGCCGAACACCAGCTAAAGAAAAAACTTGAAAACCGCCGCTATCAGTTAAAATTGGACCTTGCCAATCCATAAATTGATGAAGCCCGCCACGCCGCTTGATTGCTTCAACTCCAGGTCTCAGTAATAAATGATAAGTATTGGATAAAGCAACTGGCGCTCCCAACTGACGCAATTCTTCAGTGGCAATATGCTTGGCCACACCTTGAGTGGCCACCGTCATAAAAAACGGGGTTGGCACTGCTCCATGAGCAGTTGTTAAAACACCGAGGCGAGCTGCCGAACGGATTGATTTCTTTTGCAATTCAAACATGAACTATTCCTTACGCTTTATCTTTTTAGCGGTCAAATAAATAACTTCTGGTTGATCAGGATCAACAACGATTGACCAACCAGCTCGGGAAGTTGGCAATTTTTTGGTTGACCAATTGACACCGCCATCAACTGAACGATAGAAAGTCGTGTCAGTAGCATAGTAAATCTCCTGACTATTCTTGGGATTAATTGCTAAAACATTAATGATTGTTTTGTCATCAGGGGTTAGTAAACTAACCTGAGTCCAAGCATCACCTGAATTAACTGATCTAAATAGGCCATAGTTAGTAGCCAAATAAGTAACTGGCTGATCTTCAGAAGAAATTACTAAATCACTAAATTGGTTACCAATCTTAAATTCATCTAGGCTTTTATTAATATTTTCCCAAGTAGCACCACCATCAATCGTACGGAAAAGTCCTTTTTGCTGAGTTGCGGCAAACATAATGCGACTGTCCCGTGGATTCATAACAATCTTACGAATTGGGTCATCAAAACGATTAACTGTCTGCCAGCTATTACCATTATCTCCACTTCGCAAAACATCCCCGCGAGAAGTGCCCAAATAAAGAAAATTAGCATTATGATGATCAACTAGTAGGCTAGTAATAGCTACCTTGGGATCGTTGTCATAATAAACTTGAGTCCAAGTGCGATTACAATCAGTTGAGCGCATCAAGCGATTGGCGGTCGCAGCAAAGATAGTACATTTATCACGATAGTCAACTGCTACGGCGCTAACATTGATTTTTCCTAAGCTCGTAGCAATTTGCCAACTTTGGGCGCCATCATAACTATAAATTAGACCACTACCAACACTGGCAAAATATAGGGCACGATGATCACTAGGATCAATCATCAAGTTGTTACTATCCAGAGTAGCAATACTACTAGCCCGTCCAGTGGCAGTCGGAATAGCGCTAGCGGCTGACCAAGAATCACCACGATTGATACTGCGAAAAACTCCACCAGCATCAGGTGAACCAACTTGTTTGCTACTGTTACTATTAACACTAACTGAACAACCAGTTAGTAAAGTAGTGACAAAGAGCCCAAGAACTAGATAACGGCTAACTAAGAATAATTTGCGCATAAAGCTAATTATCGGCGGTCAAGTTGTGGAACACCAAGTTCGGTTGAACATTGGCGACCAAATATTCTCGAGCAGCGCCTAATTTAGTAAATATATTAAGTAACTCAGTCCAAGCAATCGTAGAAGCAGCACTAACTAATTCTTGCCGCATAAACCAATGCTGAATTAACGGGGTTTGATCTTGTTTAATCAGTAGTAAATCGCGAGCTATCCCGAGCCAAATCTGCCAAAGCTTCCATTCAGCCTCTCCAGCTGAAGCAGCTGTTTTTGGATAAAGCTCACTAAGATAAGCTAAGCGATCGGCTAGACTACGGGATACTATTAATTTTAGTAAAAGTTGAGCTGACTGGCAATAAGCCAGATACAAATCCGGTTGTTCAAAAAAACGAATAGCTAGGTTGGGACGGCCTAAAGCAACTTGAGCCAAGTCTTTGGCTAGTTCACGATTGGCACCGCGTTCGGCTACTAGATGATCATAAATTAAACCAGTATCAACTGGATAAAAACGAAAAACCTGGCTACGAGAAACAATCGTGCCAGGAATAGAGGCTATATTTTCAACTAACAAGATAAAAATAACCTTAGCTTTTGGCTCTTCTAGATTTTTAAGCAAAGCATTGGCCGCCGAATCACTCAAGGCTTCAGCCTGACGAATAATTACTACTTGATAGTTATCAGCAAAAGACGATAAGCTAACTTTTTCCAAAAGTTCACGAACCTGTTCAATACTAATTTTTCTCTTATCTGGCAGTAAATTAACTTCGTAAAAATCAGGATAAACACCACGGGCTGTTTGCTGACAAGCGGGGCAATGACCGCAAGGCCAATCAGTACCTGATTCTTGGCGCTTTTGACAAACCAAAGTTCGCGCAAAATATTTAGCTACACTAGCTTTGCCAATATCGGCTGGTCCAACTAAAAGATAGCAATGAGCCAGATGACCAGAAGCCAAATGAGCAGCCCAACAACGAACAATTCGTTCATTGCCAATATGCGACCAATGTAGTTGATGACCTTGAATTTCCATAACTATTATTAGATTATCACGCTCAGGGCTGATTGGCAATAAAAAAAGACCACACTGCTTAGTGTAGTCTTGGAAAAAATTTTCTTATAAATCACCTTTAGCTAACTCATAAATAGTTTCGATTTGTTCATCGGTTAAGGCGCCTTGCCAAAGAGTTAATTCATCGAGATCAATTGGCTGAGCATCTTGACCAATAATTAATTTACTTAATGGTTCAGCTATCCAAGAACGGCTTTCTCGCCAGATTGGTTGACCATCAAAATAAAGCGTCAATTGATAGCGATAAGAATCATAAACTAGAGCTGTCTGATGCCACTTATTATCCTCGATTGTTTTAGTTAGTGGATACCAAGCTTGCTGGTTGTAATAAATCTTTAGGCCATAACTACCCAAAGTTAAGCCAAACAGCTGTTCACTGTTGCTCCCACTCAACCACAGATTAACTCGGTCTTCCTGACTATAGTCACTATTTTTCCACCAAAGCGACAGTGAAACATCTTGGTTATCCAAAGAATCTGGCAAGTTGGCCACTGGATCATTGGGATGCTCAATTCGAACACCATACTCAAAAGGACTGTAAACCCGATTATTTAATGGTTCTAAAGGAACTTGCTGCAAGTTATCCAAGTTTAAAGCAGAGATTGGCTGATCAAAAGACCACAAATACTTAGCCACAGCTGGCAATTGTTCTGCCCGCTCAGCTAGTGGACGAAGTGGTTGAGCTAAATAAAAAAGCTGTTTAACTTCGCCGTCATTTAAAGCTCTTTGCCAGAGAGCAATCTCGTCGCGGCTCATAGGATAATTTTCATCAGCTAATTCTAGTTTGACAATATCTTGGATTGGACGATAATCAACTGTTTGCTCAAATTTGAGTTGTCCGTCAACAAAAAACTTTAAATTACCACGGTCTTTGACTAGAGTTACCAAATGCCAACTATTATCTAGTGGCATAACTCCGCTCATTAAGGAATATCCATTATTATTCCAAAGTAACGAATTATAAATACTTAAAGTCAGGCCTGAAGCAATCTGGCCATCAGCAGTTATTAAATATTCGTGGCCACGACCATCGTTAGGGAAAGAATCGTTGCGCCACCAATAGCTAAGAGTCAGCTGATCTGGGTTTATGGCTGGAAAATCAGTTTGAACTGCCGGCTGCTCCCAAGTCTGATAAGTAGCACAATCATATTGACCACCAATCCAAGTAAGATGATGATTAGTAAAATCAGCCGATCCAACTGAATCCTTGATGTCAGAGCCGAAACATTCAGCAAAATGCCACAGATGTTTTAATCCAGCACTATATCTTTCTTGATTGTAGACTTGACCAGTTCCTGAACGCGACCAAACATTGGTTTGCTCAATAAAATCGTTAGCATTATTGTCAGTATCAAAACCATTGCCCAGAGTGAAATGACTACCCCCTTCAATTAAATCAGCGGCCGTTGAAGTAGCTAGCGCCTTGCGCTGAAGTGAATAGCCTTGGGCTAAATCGACCTGGATAGCTTGGCCTTCTGGCTCGATAGCTTGATTGTAGCCAATTCGATCTAACTCGACCCCTAGATTGTCAACTATTCGCCAATGACCACCATCATCAGACATCCCCCAATTGCCTTCATGCTGATAATCCGGAATTAACTCGCGCGAATAATCTTTGGCGGCTAATAAAAAATAATCATGGGCTTTAATTTCTGTCCCACTAGGTAGACCATCGCTACCACTCCGATTTATCCAAGCGCTACCATTAGCCGAACGACTTTGCAGTCGCCAGCCAGATAAATCAACAGCTCGACTATTGGGATTATAAAGTTCAACAAATTCGTCACTAGCTCCAGCTGGCCCACGAGTGGCTAACTGGCTAATCACAACCTTGAGCGACTCTTCTGGTTCTTTTTCTAATAGTTTTATCCAAGCATCAGCTGCCGAATCAGTTGGCCAATACTCTCGATTGTTAGCCTCATCATAAGCCCTAGACCGAAAAGATATTTTCTGGCCAGGCTGAACAACTGATAAATCAAACACGGCTTGCAAATAATTAACTTGTTCTAGCCATCTCTCCCAACTACCACTGCCCAGACGATAATCAATATCAAACAGTAATTGATTTTGACTAGTTAGATTGTCACTCCCCTGCCAGCTAACCACAAAACCCAACTCTTCGACTTCTTCTGGCAAAGCATTGACAGTTGAGCTTGGCGCTTGCTTGTCAGTGGTTGTTTGGCTGCTAGTGGCCGTAGTGGTGCTGGTCGTTGTTGTATTAGTTGTTGTTTCAGTACTACCTCCAATTATTTTCCACTTATAGGTAAGTTTAGCCGAATAATTGCCAGCCGTGTCCTTGGCGCGAACAATTATCTGGTGTTGACCCAAGGCTAGCTGATCATAAGAAAAACTTTCAGCACATTGTTTTTCTTCTACATCATCAAGCTGACATAATATAATTGCCGATTCATTAACAGTTACAGTAAAATCAGCCGAAGAATCATCAACAGTACTCGTTGGTTTACTGAGCCAGCTAATTTTAGGTCGCGTTTTATCAATTAGCCACGACCAACTAGCTGGTGACTGATCAATATTGCCAGCTTGGTCAATTGCTCTGACTTGTAATTGATACTCCCCGGC
>DAOQAO010000047.1:0-5472 GCA_035354095.1 bacterium
GTAAATTAGCAGGACTTAGGGAGGTTTTAGTGGTTAAATTACCTTCGTTACTAGTATTTTCTTCATAATCTTTTTGAAGAGTATAAGTTGACTGATTGCTACTTGTTTTATCGGAAAAAAGATTAGACCAAGTTGAGGTTAGCTTGATTAAAAAAATCGTTATTAGCCCCAAACAAGCTAAAACTAAACTGATAACCCAGGGGTTGTTGGTAAATTTTTCTAAAAAAGATTCTTCAATTTTTTTATCTGACATATTTTTAATGTAAGTTTATTTTGTTAATTGAACTGTCATTTTTGTCAGTAAAATAAAGAGAGGAGCCATCACTGCTAACAAACAGACTATCAATAGTTGTATCATTTTCAGGAATAGCAATTAGTTGCTGGCTGCCAGTTTTTATATTGATTTTATAGATATTGTCAGGAATCTGGTTGCTTAGAGATGGTAGAAATCCAGCACCATAATCAAGCGAAGTTGGGACTGCACAATAAATTTCGTCATTACCAGTAAAGGTACATTTTTCAGCCCAAGTATTAACATTAAGGCGTTTTCTGTTTTCACCAATCTGGCTGCCTTCAGAATTAACTACCCATAGTCCAGGCTTCATTTCATTGTCAGAGGAGTAAACACTGTATAGCATTTTATCGCCTTTTGGTGACCATTGATGCTGAAAACCCCTACCTTGGATAGTCATCGATTTAAAATTTTGGTTATCGGATCCTAGAAAGTAAACTGTCTGCCGGTCATAATCAAGAGATTCGGTATACATGCCAACGACCTGATTGTTTGGTGACCAGCTTGGATAAACGCTTTTTTCGTTTTCACCGATATACTCAATAATTTTGCCACCGCTGCCATCGCTATTGGCAATGGCTAAGTAGCGGCTATCTTTATCTAGTCCCAAGCTTTTCATTGACAGCTGGCTACCATTGTTAGAAAAGTTAAAATCTTCCCAGTGTGAAGGAAGAGTCACTTGTTTTTTATTGGTAAAATCATAGACAATTTTGCTGCCATCTGGATATTCTAAAACTGCTTTATCACCACCTTTGTCCCAGGTCACTTGTTCAACATTATGAAAGACCTTATTGCTTAGAGCGGTAATTTGACCATCTTTGTTGACGCTATAAAATTTACCATCCGAACGGTTGTAATACTGGACATTGTCGTTTTGTGAATTAAAAGTTTGTCCACTAGTTATGGCGTCAACTAGTTTTTCGGTGTTGGTTAATCCGCCATTAGCCTTGTCACTAATATAGGGATTGTGATTTTCAATTAGAGAAGTTGTTGATGGAGTACTTGAAGCATTATCGCCAATCTGTGGTAGATTATTGTCCTGCCCAACGGGGTTAATGTTAGAACCAGTATCAGATTGTGGTAACTTATTGATAGTATCGATACTACTAGTGGGTGTTTCAATATTGCCGGTTGGGGTTAAATCTTTAAAGAAAACCAGAAACAATAAATAACCAACACCAATTATAGTGGCGATAAATAAAATTATGAGCAGTGTCCTTTTATAACGAGAAAAGAAATTCATAAGTGGCTTTTATTTATCAATCTGAACTATTGTAGCTAATCAGTCAGATATGTTATAATAATCTTATTATAGAAGATTGGCTTGTTACCGTCAAAGTTTTATTTATTAAACTTCAGTCTAAATATGGGTTTATTTGGATCCGATGTAAATAGTGGCTGCTTGGGTGTTGATATCGGCAGTTCTGGAATTAAAATTGTCGAATTAAAACGAGATAACAAGAGGGTGGTTTTGTCTACTTACGGGTTTAGCGAAGTTTTAGGTAAAGCAAATGCCTTCAATGCATCAACTGATGAAATTGCTAAAACCATCACTAAAATATATCAAGAATCAGGTATGACTAGTCGCCGGGTTGTGGCTGGTCTGCCAAACTTTTCAGTATTTTCTTCAATCATAACTTTAGTTGATGTGCCTGAAGCAGGGCTATCGGCAGCTGTTGACGCTGAGGCTCGTAAAGTTATGCCTTTGCCGCTTGAAGAAATGGTACTTGATTGGAAAAAAATTGCTATACCACTTGGTGCTAAAAGTGAAAATCAAAGCGGCTCAGCTGATATTCATAGCGGCGCCAAAACTATTACTAAAATATTACTCACTGGAGCACCAAAAGCTTTAGTCAATAAACAAGTTGAAATATTTAAGAAAGCTGAGCTCAACCTAGTTTTTTTAGAAGGAGAAACAATTGCTTTGATTCGTTCACTGATTGGTAATGATAAAGGAACGATTATGTTGGTAGAGATTGGTTCTTCAACTAGCGATTTAGTAATTATTGATCAAGGTGTGCCGGTCTTTAACCGCAGTCTTGATTTAGGTGGGCAGCTAGTAACTGAAGCTATTAGCAAGAGTCTAAATATTGATTTACAACAAGCCGAGCAGTTTAAATATGATTTAGGAGTAGCTGGTATGATGCCAGGAGAAATGCCGGAAGCCATGAAAAATTTAGTGAATTCAGTTGTCAGTGAAATTAAATATTCACTCAATCTTTTCCAAAGTAACAATGGTAAGAGTGTTGAAAAGATAATTATGACTGGTGGATCCTCTTTGCTATATGGCTTTTCTGATCATCTATCTAAAGAATTAGATATAAATGCTATTATTGGCAGTCCGTGGTCACTAATCTCTTATCCTTTAAATATTAAGCCGTTACTTGATGAAATAGGCCCAAGATTATCAGTTTCTGTTGGTTTAGCAATGCGTGGTATCAATTAATTATGATTTTTGGTTTCAATAATAAAAAAAATCAGAAGAAATCAAGCCCAGAAAAGCTTGATGGTCAAGAGGTTATCAATTGGTCATCAACTGAGGGTTATGATGCTGTTCGTCAAGTTAATAATCGCTTGCGTTGGCCTTCAGTTTGGGGTGGAAGTCATGATACGGAAAAGACGGAAAAACCAAAAAGAATAGAAAAGGTAGAGAAAAAGAAGGCTGTAATTATTAAAGAAATTAAACCAAAGATAGAAGTAAAACCAGAGAAGGTAGTTAAAATAAATCGAGAAAAAAATCAACATTTAAAAGAAAATGCAATACGCTTGCGCAAAGATGAAACTGAATTAAAGAGTGATAAGTTTAAGAACAAAGAGGAACATCGTCATAGCCAACAAAAAGAAAAAATTCAGGTTACTCATGAAGGAAAATTTAATATTTTTGAGAAATGGAAGCAGTATCAAGAGGCTAAAAAATTAAAAAAGATTAATTGGTCTGAGCGAAAAAAGATAAAGCGCTTTGCCGATGCCTTAAAACCAGTTGAGGAACTAATTGACAAAGACGAATATTTAGCTAAAGAAGATCTTAGATTAAAGGCTTCGGCTAAAAAGATTTCTCAGATGGCCGCTGTTGTTAAACCGGTCGTGAAAATAGAAAATAAACAGACAGTGACGCCAGCTAAAATCACAGAAAATACTGATAAGAAAATTGAAAAAATAGTTAAAGACTCGGGTAAACAAAGAGTTTTTACCGACCTGAAGAAAAATTTTGAACAAAAATCTTGGAATAAACCAAGTATTACTGAAACCAATCTAGCTAGTGGGCGGACAACCCTTTATTTTAATTGGACTAAATTTTGGTTAGCCTTGGTTCAATGGTTGGTGGTTACTTTGTTTTTTATTGCTCTTTGTGGCTCGCTGCTTTATTTATGGCAACAAAAACAAAGAAGAGAGTCACTCGAGGTCTCACAAAGATTCAGTCGAATTGATCAACTGATTAATCTCACTGAAAATGAAGTTGGCAATGTTCTGGATTTTCGTGGTCGTTTAATTGTTGTGAACAATCTTCTTAGCAATCATATTTATTGGAATAATTTTTTTAGTTTTCTAGAAAAAAATACTTTGCCAAATGTTTTCTACGAAGATTTTAGCGGTGACACCTCTGGCGAGTATCTATTAAAAGCTAGAACTGATAGTTTTGATAGCATGGCTAAACAGCTTAAAGTATTCCGCCGAGCCCCTGAAGTTTTAGAAGTCAGCAGTGAAGGGGGTGAAATGATAAAAGTTGAATCTAAAAATACAGAAGCGACTGAAGACAATGGTGATGATAACGAAAATAAACCAAAAGCAAGTGCAAAAAAAGTTACCAATCAATTGACTTTTTCTATAAAATTAAAAATCAAACCAGAAATATTTCTTAGGTAGTTATGAGTAACTTTTTAAATAAAAAAATTAGTTTACCCAAGTTATCTAGCTTAACCAGCAAAAAAGCTAGTTTAAACAATAACACTGCGGTTAATGACCAAAACGCTTTTTTGGAGTTTTTAAATAACGGTTATCCTTTATTTATTGGGTTGACTTGTTTAGTGGCAGTCATAATTAGTTTTTTTGGATTTTTTTGGCCAGAATATCAAAACACTCTTTTGGAGGTTAATGATAATTATCAGCAAGCTAAAATCGAATTGGCCAATAAACAGAAATATCAAAACAATCTAATAAAATTGAACGAATTTTATAAAAGTATTGATCAAACAACCCGCAATAAAGTTTTTGATATGCTGCCAACAGAACTTAACAAAGAAAATATTTTGGCAGAAATCGAAGCTATTTGTTTGGCTAATAGTTTGATGATTAAATCGTCAGATGTAAAAGCTGTTAGTGAATCAGATAATTCCAGCCAAAAAGATGGCGAGCAAGCAGCGAAACCAATTGATAAGCAGGCTGAAAAAATAAATTCAGCGGTCATTAAGTTGGAACTTCAAGGTCGTGAATATCAGAGTTTTAAAGGTCTTCTAGGAACAATAGAGAATAATTTGCATTTAATGGATGTTAAAAATATTGAATATTCACCGAGTAAAAATCAGATAACCTTGAGTATTCAAATCTATTATTTAGGCAGCTAGTTATATGGTTGATATCATCAGATCAAAAAATGTTCAACAGAAAAAAACAAGCTCAAAGATAGTTTGGTTAATTTTTGGTATTGTTATTAATTTGTTTTGTTTATTTTTGGTAGTTAGATGGTATGATCAATTCTCAGAAAATCAAAGACCATTAACCGAAGTCGATGAGTCAGCCTTCAAAGTTTTTACCAATCAGATATCAGATAATGAAACTTTAACCAAGGCAGATCGACAAGCTTTAAAAAGTGGATTGTCTAAACAAAGTGTTGAAGAATTTTTAACTTTGGGAGTTTTAAGTGATGACAAATTTAAGAGTTTGAAGAGTAATTATAAGGCTCCAGCTAATTCAACAACGACCGATAATTTTGAAGATTTAGACGGGTTGAAAATCGGCAATCGTCAGCCATTTCTTTATTAATTTCTATGATTAAGCAATCAAGTAACAAACTATTAGACTTTCTGATTTCAGCTTCTTTAATAAGTAGTGAACAATTAACTTTAGTCAATAATGCCTTAGTTGATGGCAAAAAAAGTTTAGATGAAATATTGTTAGAGTTGGAAATTTTAGATCCAGAAAAATTAACCGAAATAAAAGCTAGTTTGGCTGGTTTATCTTAT
>DAOQAO010000048.1:0-5375 GCA_035354095.1 bacterium
ATGTTATCTCAGGCCTAATACTCCGGTGATACCTATAGAGGGTTTGGATAAGTTTAGCTAAATCAAACTTTTCTTTTTCAACTTTAAAATTTCCATTACTCAAAGTCATTGTTACTAAATCCAATAAAAATTTAGCTTGCTCGGCAAAACTGCTAAATACTGGCATTATTTTTGAAAATTCACTTGGATCTTCAATAATTAAATTATTAATACTTATTATGCCGGATAAAAAATTTCTGGCATCATGAGCTATTACCACGGTTTTTCTTTCAATCGCTCTAAGCTTAAATTTAAGATCTTCGATAGTTTTGTCTTTGTTTTCCGCAATTTGCCTTTTTAGCAGAAGGTTTTTGCCACGCAAAGACTTTGACCTTGATTCCTTAACTACTGTTGGCTTTCTTTTAACTCTCGTTGTCATGACTACCTCCCCTTGGTTTGATTCTCCTTTTTACTTTATTATTTTTTCAATGTACTCTTGTACAAAAAAACACCCTAGTTAGGGCGTTTCCTGCGGAGTCGACGGGACTCGAACCCGCGACCTCTGCCGTGACAGGGCAGCGTTCTAACCAACTGAACTACGACTCCAAATACCAATATCGCACTGGCAAGACAAGCTTAACATATCATTTTATCCTCGTCAATAAGCCAAAAAAGTTGCCAAATTGGCTAAAAACTGTTAAGTTCCAGCTATAAATAATTTTCTATGGCTTTATCTATTGGTATCGTCGGCTTACCTAATGTCGGCAAATCTACTTTATTTAACGCATTAACCAAAAAACAGGTTGATGCTGCTAATTACCCCTTCTGCACTATCGAACCGAATGTTGGCATTGTTAAAGTTCCTGATGAACGAGTAGCCAAGCTCTCGGTTATGTCTAACTCAGCTAAGGAAATCTATACCACGATTGAATTTGTCGATATTGCTGGATTAGTTAAAGGTGCTCATGAAGGTGAAGGTTTGGGCAATCAATTTTTATCACATATTCGCTCTTGTGATGCCATTTGCCAAGTTGTCCGCAATTTTCAAGACGGTAATATTATTCATGTTGACGGACGAATTGATCCAGAATCAGATCAAGCCACTATTAATTTAGAGCTAATTTATGCTGACCTGGCTACCGTCAACAAACGCTGGGACAAAGTTAGCCGTGAAGCTAAAAGTGGTGATAAAGCTGCCATTTGGCAAACTGCGGCTTTAGAAAAATTACGCGGCTACCTGGATAACGGCCAAAGCCTAAGACAGTTCGAATTTACTACTGATGAACAAGCTTTAATTAAAGAATTAAATTTGCTGACTATCAAGCCGATTATCTATGTTATCAATAGTGATAATCCTAAAAACGAAATTACTCCGACTTGGGATGGTGCTATTTTACCATTAAATATTAAATTGGAGTCGGAAATTGCTAGTCTACCTGAAGAAGAACAGGCTGAATATATAAAAGAGTTGGATTTAGATGAAAGCGGTCTGAACAAATTAATTGCTCAAGCCTACAAACTCCTCGATTTAGTTACATTTTTAACGACTGGTAAAGACGAAACTAGAGCTTGGACAATTATTAAAAATACCCCAGCTCCACTGGCCGCCGGAGCCATTCATACTGATTTTATTAAAGGTTTTGTTCGCGCCGAAGTAATCAATTGGCAAGATCTACTAAATGTCGGCAGCGAAACTAAAGCTAAAGAAGCCGGTTTAATGAGAATTGAAGGCAAAGAATATATCGTCAAAGATGGCGATGTCTGTAATTTCTTGATAAACAATTAGCTTCTTTCTAGCCCAACAATCGCGCGCCAAACCGATTGGCCCTCTCGTCCATAAAGCAAATTACCATCAGGCGTGTATTCATCTGGCCAAATTTGTTCAGCCAGTCGACTATAAACAACTTTCTGCCAGCCAGAAATATTAGGGCGAACGCAGTGTTTTTGCTTACCATCAATAAAAACTGGCCAAATCATAACTACTCGTCCACCCGGAGCCATGATTTTTTGCCACTCTAAAAGCGCTTCGCTATATAAGTGGCTCAACTCTCGCGCTACCAAAGCAAAATCTCTCCGGCCGCGTTGTGGACCTAAATATGGTTCAGTTACTATTTTTTGAATTGATTTTGAACTAATAATTTCAGAAATCTGCCTAGCATCAATAATTTCTAATTGCGGATCAATTTCAATTGACCAACGATCAGCCAACCATTGCCAATTGACCTGACTATCAACAATTGCTTTAGCTGAAATATCAGCTCCAATAACTTTTTTCGCTCCCAGTAGGGCTGCTTCCTGAATTACGGTGCCAGAACCACAAAAAGGATCTAAAATAGTATCGCTTGGTTTAAAATCAGCTAAATTTAGCATTATTTGAGCCACCTTGGGCGGTAACATGCCTGATTGGTCATCACGAGCTGGTCGACCAAAATCACGCGCTGACAAGGCCTTAAACGGCTGAACGCCTAAGGTTAGGCCGTAATGCCAAAGATCATCTTGGCGCCAAAAAACTAATTCACCACCAGTAGTTAGTAGCCTATTTTGTTCTACCACCACGCTAGACAAAGCCGCCTCTCGACTAATCACCCAACGAACTGAGCGACCACTAGCTTGCAAAGCTCGTTTAATTTTAATACCAAAATCACGACTGATTGGCCGACGATCATAATCAGACAGACCAAAACATATTTTTTTATCAGCTGTTGCCCTTGTTAGAAGTTTTTCCGCTAATTCATTAGCACTCTGTTCATCCAATCGCTCGAGTTGACCGACAACCTGACCAAATTTAATCGTACCACCTAATTGTTCTAAAAAATTAGCTGGTAAATCGATTTTATTATCAATAATCGCAATATTTTTATTAATAACCTGCCATTTTCCCGGAACTTTAATTTCTAATTCAGATAATGACAAGGCCGGATGGCTACCTAAAATAAAAAAGTATTTCATATAAAACTAAGCTAACATAAAACCATAACTCTTGCAATTTTTCTAGTTCTGTGTTAGGGTAAGACCATCAAAGACAAATATCTTTGCCTTTCCCATATCTGTTTAGTCACCATAGCGAAACAGATAGTACCCCTGAAATAATTGGTACTAAAGGCAGGCCGTTCGCAGTTTACCCCTCTGCCTGCATTTTATGGTCGAGGGTTTTTGTTTTATTAATTATTTTTTAACCATCAACTATGGCTAAGAACAAAAGTTCCCGCTTGCCGCGCTATGAACTGTTGTATATCATTTCCAACAAGTTCACTGCCGAGGAAACCGGACCGATCGCTCAAAAGATCGAAGATTTGATTACTGCCAATCAAGGCACTATTGTCTACCGTGAAGACTGGGGCAAACGCCGCATGTCTTATCCAATCAAAGGTTTTTCCTTTGGTTACTATCGCCTACTCGAATGCGATTTGGCTGCTGAAAAGATTAGCGAAATTGAACGCTTCTTGCGTCTATCTAGCGATATCTTGCGCCACCAAATCGTCAAACGCCAACCTCGCACTGTCGAAGAAATTTTAGCTGCCAAGGAAGAAATTGCCAAACGCGAAGCTAAACTACAAGAAGACAAAAACGAAGCTGAAGCTAAGAAAAATCAGCCAGCCAAAGAAGCTGCTGTTGAAGCTCCAGTTAGCGAAAGCGAAGCTGTAGCCAAAAAGAATGATCAAGCTATTGATGAAAAAATCAATACTTTAATCAATGACGAAGAACCCCTAGTTAAATAATTTAATCAATTTAGATTAATTCTATGGACTTAAATAAAGCCATGCTCATCGGCAATCTAACCCGCGATCCAGAAATTCGCAACACCACTAGCGGACAGCCGGTAGCTTCTTTTACCGTAGTCACTAACTATGTTTGGACTGATCAAGCCGGACAACGCCAAGAAAAAGCCGAGTTCCACAACATCGTTGCTTGGCGTCGCTTGGCTGACATCTGTCGCCAATATCTTCACAAAGGTTCTAAAGTTTATGTTGAAGGACGCTTACAGACCCGCGATTGGCTAGCTCAAGATAATACCAAACGATATCGCACCGAACTGGTTGCCGATAACTTGATTATGCTTGACCGTGCCGGTGCTGCTGGTAGCAACACTCCTTTCTCTGGCTCAATGCCTGAAATGGGCGATATGAGCGAACCATCAATGGAACCAATGCCAGATAATCCTAGCGAAGAGGAAATCAAAATTGAAAACATTCCTTTCTAAATCATCTTTTAACTATTTATTATGAATAGCCACACTAACGGAAAGCCTTGCTATTTCTGCCAAAATAATATTACAGAAATCGACTACAAGGATACCTTTTTACTCCGCCGCTATGCTAATGCTTTGGGTAAAATTTTACCTAAACACCGCACCGGCACTTGCGCTAAACACCAGCGCCAATTATCTTTAGCTATCAAGCGGGCTCGCATCATGGCCATGTTAATGTTTGTCCGCCGTTAATCACGGATACTATGTTGTCATTAAACGAAATCAAATTAGGCAAAGTTATCACCATCAATGGTGAGCCTTACTCAGTTATCCGCGCTGATCACCACAAAATGGGTCGCGGCGGCGCTGTTCTTAAAACTAAGTTGCGTAATCTAATTACTGCTTCTGTTTTAGAAAAAACTTGGCAAGGTAATGACCGAGCTGATGAAGCTGATGTTGAAAAACGCAAAGCAGCCTTCATGTATGCCGACGAACAATTCGCCAATTTCATGGATAATGAAAATTACGAACAATTCGCCATCAATTTGGAAGAATTGGGCGGTAAAGAATTATTCTTGAAAGACGGTTTAACTGTGACTGTTCTTTATTTTGAAGGCCGTCCAGTTGCTGTTGAATTACCAGTCAAAGCTGAATACAAGGTTGTCACTGCTCCTCCTGGAGTTAAAGGCAACACTGCCGGCAATGTTATGAAGCAAATTGAACTCGAAACTGGTGCCAAGATTAATGCTCCTCTATTTATCAATGAAGGCGACATTATCCGCGTCAATACCGATACTGAGGAATACGTTGAAAGAGTCAATTAAGACTACTGAGTATTACGAATATTAAAAAAACCACTCCAGTTGGGGTGGTTTTTGGTTATAGTTATTTGGATAAAAAAAGAAAACCCCAAGCTGTTTTACAACTTGAGGTTTAAGTTTAATGTTTAGATTAGCTTCAGAATTTTTATTCTGAGGCTGGGTTTTGCGTAGCGAAAGCAAAACCAAGGCCACGAACCCACTCGCCATCAGGACCGTCATAGCCCGTGTTCAGCCAGGAACCATCGCCATAGCGATTAGCGCCGAGGAGCGTAGGATCGCCGTCAGAATCTTTTATTGGTTCGTGCATAACAACAATCCAATAAAGTCCCATGGCTTCCAGTTCTTTGTCAGAGAATTTCTCTCTGATTAAGCAGGCGACTTCGGCG
>DAOQAO010000049.1:0-5327 GCA_035354095.1 bacterium
CTTTTGAGCTTAAGGCTGAAAAGATTACTATTATCAATGCTGCTTTACCTGATTATCCACTACAAAAAAAGCGCCATAGCTTTGAATTTTTAAGAGAAATTGCCCACCTTAGACCGCGTAGCAATACTTTTATGGCAGTTTTTCGTCTGCGCTCTGTTTTAAGCTATGCCATTCATAAGTTTTTTCAAGAAGAAGGTTTTTCTTATATCCATACTCCAATTATTTCTGGTAGTGATGCTGAAGGGGCGGGTGAAATGTTTGCGGTAACCTCTTTTGATTTAAACCAACCTTTGCCAAAAACTGAAGCCGGAGAAGTTGACTATACTAAAGATTATTTTGGTCGCAAAACCGGTTTGACCGTTAGCGGTCAGTTAGAGGCCGAGACCATGATTATGGGCCTAAACCGAGTCTATACTTTTGGTCCGACTTTTAGAGCTGAAAAATCAACAACGCCACGACATGCTTGTGAGTTTTGGATGATTGAACCGGAAATGGCTTTTGCTAATCTGGAAGATGACATGGTGTTAGCTGAAAAGATGATTAAATATTTGGTTAACTATGTTTTAAAGGAATTGCCGGAAGAAATGGAATTTTTTAACAAATTTATTGATCCAACATTACTGGAAAGATTAAATAGCTTGGTTAGCTCTGAATTCAAGCGGATGACTTATACCGAAGCTGTCGAAATTCTAAAACAGTCAGGCAAGAAATTTGAATATCCAGTGGAATGGGGTATTGATTTGCAGACCGAACACGAACGCTATTTGACTGAGGAAGTTATCAAGGGGCCAGTTTTCTTAACTGATTACCCTAAAGATATTAAGGCTTTTTATATGCGTCTCAATGATGATGGTAAAACTGTCGCTGCGACCGACCTATTAGTGCCTGGTGTTGGTGAAATTATTGGCGGTAGTCAAAGAGAGGAGCGCTTGGAAGCTTTGGAAAAAAGAATCAAAGAGCTCAATCTCAAAGCTGAAGATTATTGGTGGTATTTGGATTTGCGCAAATACGGCTCAATTGAACACGCTGGTTTTGGCTTGGGTTTTGAAAGACTAATTATGTATTTAAGCGGTATGGCCAATATTCGCGATGTTGTGCCTTTTCCTCGTGTCTTAAATAATGCTGAATTCTAATAATATGGAAAATCCATGTATTTTTTGTGAAATTGCGGCTGGTCGTTTTTCAACGCCAGGCATTTTCTGGGAGGATAATGAATTCATGGCTTTTTTATCGATCGACCCCAATACTGAAGGTTTTTCTTGTGTTATTCCGAAAAGCCACTACGGTAGTGATGTTTTAAAGATGCCTGATGATGTTTTGGCTAGATTTGTTTTGGCTGCCAAGCGAGTGGCTGGCATTTTAGAAGATTATTTTACTGATGTTGGTCGAGTTGGTTTGGTTATGGAAGGCACTGGAATCAATCACGCTCATATTAAATTGGTGCCAATGCACCATACTGAGGATTTAAAAAATGGTCAGTGGCGTCAATATGCTTCTGGCAAAGAGTTTTGGTTTGACCGCTATGATGGTTGGATTGCTTCAGCAGCTGGTCCGATGGCTAGCAATGAGAGCTTGAAAGAATTGGCTGAGAAGATTAAGCAGTCTTATCAGGATTAGTTTGTTTATATTTAAAGTTTGCCTATGTTTAACGCTCAAGAATTTGTTGACACTCTTCGTGCCAAAAACCCTAACGAACCGGAATTTATTCAGGCTGTTGAGGAAGTAGTTGAATCACTAACTGATTTTTTAAATGAAAATCCAATTTACACCGAACAAAAAATACTAGAGCGTTTAGTTGAGCCAGAGCGAGCGATTATTTTTCGCGTGCCTTGGACTAATGAAGCTGGCCAGATCCAAGTTAATCGTGGTTTTCGTGTTCAATTTAGTAGCGCTATTGGTCCCTACAAGGGCGGCCTTCGTTTTCACCCAACGGTTAATTTAAGTATTTTAAAATTTCTTGGTTTTGAGCAGATTTTTAAGAATAGTTTAACTGGACTACCTTTAGGCGGTGGTAAGGGTGGCAGCGATTTTGATCCTCATGGTAAGACTGATTTGGAAATAATGCGTTTTTGCCAGAGCTTTATGACCGAACTTTATCGTCATATTGGGGCTGATGCTGATGTTCCAGCTGGCGATATTGGTGTTGGAGCTAGAGAAATTGGTTATTTATTTGGTCAATATAAACGCTTGCAAAATGAATACAGTGGAGTTCTG
Organism: bacterium; assembly: GCA_035354095.1. GTDB lineage: Bacteria > Patescibacteriota > Patescibacteriia > Patescibacteriales > Patescibacteriaceae > UBA1359. The sequence goes on from DAOQAO010000049.1 coordinate 2,215, forward strand.
ACTGGCAAAGGTCTTGGTTGGGGAGGTAGTAATATTCGCACCGAAGCCACTGGTTATGGCTTGGTTTATTTTGTTGCGGAAATGTTAAAGACTAAAAATCAAGAGATCGCTGGTAAGACAGTTTTGGTTTCTGGTTCTGGTAATGTGGCTCAATATGCAGTTGAAAAAGCTATCCAACTGGGAGCCAAGGTCGTTACCATGTCTGATTCGGATGGTTCAATTTATGATGCCGCTGGTATTACTTTAGAAAAGTTAGCCTATATCAAAGAACTAAAAAATGTACGCCGTGGACGACTTCAAGAATATGCTGATAAATATGGTGCCGAATATTTAGCTAGTCAACGGCCATGGAAAATAAAAGCCGATATAGTTTTACCGTGTGCTACACAAAATGAAATTAGCCAAGCTGATGCTCAGCAAATGATTGCTAATGGTGTTATTTTGGTTGGTGAGGGTGCTAATATGCCAACAACTCCAGAGGCATTGAAAGTTTTTAAAGACAATCATATTTTGTTTTCTCCTGGTAAAGCCTCTAATGCTGGTGGTGTAGCTGTGTCTGGCCTTGAAATGAGCCAGAATAGCTTGCGTTTGTTATGGTCTCGTCAGGAAGTTGATCAAAACCTACAGCAGATTATGCGTGATATTCACGCCAAGATTGCTGAATATGGCCAGCAAGACGGAGAGATCGATTATGTCAAAGGTGCTAATATTGCCGGTTTCAAACGAGTAGCTGATGCTATGGTGGCTCAAGGACTGGTTTAATTTATTTGACAAAATAGCAAAAAAATAGTAAGTTTTAGCGTTGCCAATAAAAAAATAAGGAGGTGGTCATGTGTATAGGCGATTATCATGTTTATCATTCTTTTGAGGAATTTGATCGTCCATTATCTAGAGGTAAAAAAAATTGTCAAAGCAATCGTTCATGGCAAGTTTTTGAGGGTCGCGGTAGAATGCGCCAAATAGCAACTAATTTTGGTGGCGTTTTAGGTTGTTGGCATGAGAACAATGATGTACCTTGTTATAACAATAGCCAGGCTAATTTGGAAATAATCAAAGAGGAATTATTAGCCATGACTTGGACAAACGAATTAATTTTAGCTGCAGTTTGTCTATTAAAAAACAAAGGCTATCAAGACTTAATTGGACTGATACCAAATTTAACACGGTCTAATGAGTTTCGCTTTTATTATGGTCACATTTTAAAGGCATTATTTATTAGTGAGCAGTACAGTTTAGAAACTATTGGTTGTTTGGTTGGTGGTCGGTTTAATTTTGTTAATCAGCATGGTGTAATCGTTATAAGCTGCTATTACAATCAAAGCGAAAATGTCTTATCAGAGAAAAACGATGATCAGCTGGAGATGCTTAGTTTTTTAAAAAAAAATGGTGGTCGTTTTTTAGCCACTTATATCAGTTAACTTTTCAAGCGGTTTCCCTGAGGGAGCCGCTTTTTTCAATAAAAAATAGAAATAGGGTATAATAGAATTATGCAAAGTAATTATTTACAAGAAACTATTGAACAAATAAAAAAACTCGGTCATCAGATCGAGATTGTTTCCGAAATTAAATCTGGTAAAGAGGCTGAAGTCTATCGTGCTCTTTTTGATGAACAGCTGGTAGCGATAAAAATTTATCGCGATCCTAATGAAAGAAATTTTAGTAAGGCCGACCAATATTTAGCTGGTAAGAATTATCATCTTCTGTCGCAGCGCAAGGCAGTTGCCAAAGGCAATAGTTTTGCTAAAAAACTGAAGCAGGACAATTGGATTAAGCGAGAATTTTTTATTTTAGAAAAATTGTATCAAAGGGGAGCACAAATTCCTCAGCCAATTTTTTGTAGTGAAGGAGCAATTGTAATGGAGCTTTTGGGGGACAAAGAGACGGTCGCTCCTCGGCTATGTGATATTAAGCTGACCAAGGAAGAGGCACCAGAGGTTTTTGAACAGATTATCAAGACTATGATAATTTTATGGCAAGCCGGCCTAGTTCATGCTGATTTATCTGAATACAATGTGCTTTTTTGGCAAAAGAAAGCTTATCTAATTGACTTTCCACAAGCCGTTGATATTAGACATCATCCTGAATATAATGAGTTATTAGAACGAGATTTAAGAAATTTGTATAACTTTTTTAGTAAGATTATTGAAATTGATTTAGATAAGATTAAAGAGCAGTTTATCAAACGATAAATATATGAAAAAATTTTGGTTTAAGGCTAAGAGATATGGTTGTGGTTGGTATCCGGTTACTTGGGAAGGTTGGTTATCGATTGCTGTTTATGCACTATTATTAATTGGTACTGGTAGTTTTTTCCCAGAATATATTGAGCGTTGGCCGCTTGGTTATTTTGCTTGGGTTTTAATTATAACTGCAGCTTTGATTTATGTTTCCTATAAAACCGGTGAAAAAGCTTGTTGGCGTTGGGGGGAAGATAAACTTCGCCAGGTTAGTTTGGTTTTTTTAATCAAAAAGAATAACGACAAAATTATTGAGGTTTGTTTGGCTATGAAAAAACGTGGTTTTGGTGTTAACCGCTGGAACGGCGTTGGTGGCAAAATGGAACTTGATGAAACAATTGAAGAGACAGCTATTAGAGAAACTCAGGAAGAAATTTGTGTTGATGTTACCAATTTAACCAAAGTAGCCATTATTGATTTTTATTTTCCTCATAATCCTGGCTTTAACCAACAAGTTCATGCTTATTTAGCTGAGAATTGGGAAGGTAATCCAATGGAAACTGAGGAAATGAAGCCAGAGTGGTTTGCTACTGGAAATATTCCCTACCAAGAGATGTGGTCTGATGATGAATTTTGGTTACCACAAGTTCTGGCTGGCCAAAAGGTTCGCGCTAAATTTACTTTTAGCGAGCAAGAATCGCCAATTGAGCAAGATGTTAAGATAGTTGATCAATTATAAAACTATGACCATAATTTTTGCTTCTGGTCCAGTAATTATTGAGGACAATCGAGTTCTTTTAGTAAAAGATACTAAAGATGATTTTTGGAAATTTTGCGGTGGGCGAGTTGAGGATTTTGAAAGTGATATAAAATTAACCGCGGCTCGTGAAGCTAGAGAAGAATTGGGTCTAGAAATTGAAATTTTAAATGAGCAAC
>DAOQAO010000050.1:0-5320 GCA_035354095.1 bacterium
ATAGAATTAACCTCCATGTATTTTGCTTAAATATGAAAGGCAAAATGCCAATTAAAAAAAACACAGTTAATAAAAATGTTGTCTTGCTCAACCGAGAAAGAAAGATTACTGTCCAGCCGTTAGCCAAAAATAAACCAGTAGTTAAATCAGACAGTAGTAAAGTTTTAATAGCGCCTCATCGTCCGATTGGTGGATTATTAAAACATCAATCAAGCAGTGGTAATAAAACTTCATTACTAAAATTAAAAAGAGAGCTACAATCAAAACGAGAACCATTTAATTGGCATAAAATTAAAATTGGTTCTTTAATTGTTGGTGGATTTTTGATTGTTGTTGGTTTAAGCTATGGTTTATTTTGCACACCATATTTTAAAGCTAGAGAATTGGCGATTAGCGGCTTTGAATTATTAAACCCTGACGAAGTATCAGCTAAGGCCGTTCAAGGCTTAAATGGGCCAAAATGGCAGCTATGGCGTGGTAATTTTTGGTTATCTTCCAGTCGGAGTCTCTGTCGATCACTAAATGAGTATAATCTTGTTAGTTGTCGACTAAAAAAGCACTGGCCTAACAAGCTAACTTTAATTATAAAAGAGGAGCCAGCCGTGGCAGTTTGGCAAGAAAATGGCTGGAATTATACGGTTGATCGCCTTGGTCGGCTGATTAAAAAGGAAATTATTGGCGAAAATAAGTCAAAAAATCAACCGATTATCATTAATCAGAGTCAAATTAGCTTAGTTAATGGCAGTCAAGTGGAGATAAATCAGGGGATTTGGTCAATGATTACTGATAGTCAGTCAATTTGGGTTGGTAAATCACCAAAGACCTTTAATTTTAATAATGATGAGCCAAATTCGCTCCAAGCTGTTGGCGAAAACGATCAAGTCATAAAATTATCTTTACGGCGGGGACTGGGCGAACAGCTTGGCCTTTGGCAGTCTGGTCGAAGCAAATTCGCCGACCAATTAAGTAAGGCCAAAGTTATCGACTTGCGCTATGGTGATCGAATTATTTATCAATAACCTAAAATAATATATGGATGAACAAATTTTCAAACTAGTCTTCTTCTTAGCAGTGCTAGTCTTTTGTGTCCTAGTAGTCGGAATCTTTTTGGTTTTGTGTAAATTGGTACTCTTTTTTACCCCAGAATTAAATTTAATGGGTCTAATCATCACTTACCCTTAATCTCTAAGGCCTTAGGGATTTTTAGCTCTAAGGTTAGTTTGTCGTATAAGATGTATTGTGCGACATTGTATCTAGTTCTCCCCTCGGCTGCTTGGGGCTAAAAAAATACCAACCCTTTCGGGTTGGTATTTTTATTTTTTTGAGTGGTTATTTTTTCTTATTAATAGGGCTAGCAAAAGCTCCAACGACATAATCAAATTCATCTTGCCAGTCGCGATTTTTACATTTAAAGCCGCTACCCTCAAATTTCTTTGGCTGCTCACCGATGGCGGCATTATCGGTTTCTAGGTCGCGAATACCTAAAACATAGAACTCCCCTTGTCCACGAGGGCAAAATTGGCCATCATCCGGGTAGACTTGATAACGGAAAGTATAGTCAATCCCCTTGTCTTTATTGAACTTTGACAGCGGATCGGCTGCAAAACCAGCTGGTAAATAACCTTTTTCAACTAATTGATAGATAAAATGGCTATCACCGGGTCCATTATAGCCTAAATCCCAATTACCATCGTCTTTTTCACCAACTGGGAAATGGCGATTTTCGTTAAAATAACGATTAACAGCTGATTGGATTTGTTTTAGGTTAACAATTCTTTGTTGATCGCGGCGTTCCGCTTGTTTAATTGACCAAAAAGTAAAACCAGCCCCCAAGATAAGTAATAAGGCACTTAAAGTTAAAACGGCTTCAAGTGGTCCAAAAGCCGGTTTAGAAGAGTTGTTTTTTAGCTGCATCATGGTAGATAGTTTAATGGATCAACTGGTATGCCATTGAGGCGGACTTCAAAGTGTAAGTGCGGTCCAGTGGTAGTTTTTCCAGCACCAGGTGTTCCTGGCGTTCCACCGGTATAGCCAATTAATTGTCCGGCGGTAACATAATCATCTTCTTTAACCAATATCTTGGAAACATGACCATAGACAGTAGCGAGGCCATTGTCGTGGACAATCATGATATAGCTATAACCCATGCCATTATCCTTGGCGACAGCTACATAACCATCAGCGGCCGCGCCTAGACGGCTACCTTGAGCAGCTCGGATATCAACAGCTGGATGCTCAAATAAATAGCGGAAAGGATATTCTGGATCATGAAAATAAGCGTTGATACGGTTTTTGGTAACTGGCCAAGTAAAGCCAGTGGCGGATTGACTGGAACTATTAGAAGAAGTATTGTTATTCTTTTTCTTACTAGCTTCTAGCTGGGCTAACTTTTGTCTAACGGTTTTTTCTAGGCTACTGATTTCAGCATTAGCTTGTTCTTGTTCCTTTTTAGCACTAGCCAGTAGCTGTTGGTATTGACTTTCTGAAGATTGGGTTTGGTCTAAAATTGAAAGTTTGTCTTGCTTTTCTTGCTCTAGGCTATCTTGTTTTTCAGCCAATACTTTTTGTAGTTCAATCAATTGCTGTTTTTTATTTTCGAGAGCTATCCGCTGCTCTTCTAACGATGTTTTAAGACCTTTGAGATTATCTAACTGATCGCGAACCCCTTCACTAATATCGTTTAGATACTTAAATTCATTGAGAAAGCTAGAAAAAGAATCATTTAATAGGATTATTTCTAAGGCGCTTTTACTACCCTGTTGATCGACTGACTTTAAAAGATTGCTTAATTTTAGCTTATTTTCTGATATTTCTTGATCTTTTTGGGCAATTTCTAGCTCTAAACTACGAGATTCTATGGCTACTTGTTCCATTTCCATCTCGGTCCCCTTTATATCTAGTTCAGTTTCAGTTACCCGACTATCCAAAATCGACATTTGATTTTGCAAACTGGCTTTTTCGTTTTGTTTTTCAGCGATTAACTGTTGATACTGGCGTTGCTGATCGCGAAGTTGGTTTAAGGCTCCCTTTTTATCGCTAAGTTGACTGTTTAATTGGTTGATTTCAGTTTCATAGCTGCCACGAGCTAGCGGTGTATGATAAGTAGCCGAAGTGGCAATAAAAGCTAGTATTAACAAAGCTAAAAAAGCATTGGTTATTCGAGATTGTGAGTTTTGATGTTTCATGGCTAGATTATAACATTTTTTGATAAGCCTGTATAGCTTCTAAGGCTTTTTCTAAACGCTTGATTGTCTCGTTTTTGCCTAAAATATCAGCTAGTTCAAAAGGACTTGGGCTAGCAGCTAGACCACTTAGGGCCACTCGCCAAGGCCAGAGATGATCACCGACAGCGAGGCCATTATTTTTAAGAAAATCAGTCGTTGAAGCCAGCAGCTGCTCGGTTTTCCAGTTATTTTCCGGATAGTTTTTTATAAAATCAAGATCACGCTTCAAGGCTTCAATTGTTCCTAGGGCATCTGATTTTTTCCAGATTAAAATGCTTGGATCTTCATAACCCAGTTGGTCAAGATAGAGATTGTGGCTCAACTCCCCGATTTCTGATAGATAGCGCAAGCGTTCTTGGTATAATTTAGCTACTTTTTGGCTAAAATTAACATCTTTTTTGCTATCTTGAGCGGTCAATTGTTGATTTTTCTGCAAAAACGGAATTAAAAGTTCAGTTAATTTTTCAATTGATAGTTGTCTAATATGGTAACCGCTAAGGAAAAGGAACTTATCAGGATCAAAAATAGCTGGGCTAGTATTGATTTTGTGGTAGTCAAACTGTTCGATTAGTTCCTCCCAAGAATTAAAAATTTCTTGTTCGCCTTGCGGGTGCCAACCTAGAAGTGAGCAAAAATTAATAATGGCTATTGGTAGGTAGCCTTTATCTAGATATTGCTCAACAAAGACATCGCCTTGGCGCTTGCTTAGCTTGCCGCCAGTTTTATTGAGAATTAATGGCAAATGAATAAACTCTGGTGGTGTCCAACCAAAAGCTTGGTATAGTAAGATATTTTTAGGAAAAGATGGTAACCATTCGGCGCCACGAGTGACATGACTAATAGCCATTAAATGGTCATCAATAACATTAGCTAGTTGATAGGTTGGAATGCCATTGGATTTCATTAAGACTTGATCATCAAGATCGGCGGCCGGAAAGGTAATGTTGCCTCGTAGAGCATCGGTAACCGTAATCTCGCCGGTTAAAGGCATTTTTTGGCGAATAACATAAGCCTCACCGTTGGCAATTCGCTTATCAGCCTCGGCTAAACTTAAATCACGACAGGCTCGATCGTAGCGTGGCGGCTGGTGATTGGCTGTTTGCTCGGCGCGCAATTCTTCTAGGCGTTCGCTACTGCAAAAACAATAATAAGCCTCACCTTTTTCAACTAGTTCGCGAGCGTATCTTTGATAAATTTCTAGGCGCTCGGTTTGAACATAAGGGCCGTAATTACCTCCAATAATGGGGCCTTCATCGAATTTGATATCAAGCCGTCCCAAAATATCAATTAAACTCTCAACTGCTCCTTCAACATAGCGCTTGTCGTCAGTATCTTCAATTCTTAAAATAAATTGTCCACCTAGTTTTTTAGCCATTAAATAGCCAAAAACAGCGGTTCGTAAATTGCCAAGGTGTAAAAAACCAGTTGGTGATGGGGCAAGACGCAGACGGATGGCAGACATAGTTTAAGAATAATAGCTTATAACCCAATTATTATAACGAAATATCTTGGTTTTAGCAATTAAGTATTGACAAAATAACAAGTTATAGTAGAATAAAGCCATTCTGTCAAGAATTATTGGGAGGTTAAAATGAAGGCAGAAACGAATTTGGGTCGGTTGGTAGTATTGTTTTTTGTACTTTTTATAATGGTAGCTAACACTTTGTCAGCAAAAGAGTTTATTAAACAATCCAAAATCTATGAAGATGTTAGCTGGGTTGGTACCACAACTGGCTTTTTTTTCGTTTACAACAGTGATGAAAAAAAAATCAGAAACCAGTTGGACGGTATACTAACCGGGGTTATTGATCTCTATGAGATTGATACTGGTCAGAATAGTATTTTGGTAGTCGTCTTTAATGGCCGCCAGCAGCAAGAGTTCTTTCTTGACGAAGTCGGTCCATTTAATATTGGCCAGGCCAAGTCAATTACTCAAGCCGACTGGTTGGCTAAAAAAGAACGAGCCAAGAAATTCTTGACTCGAAAAAAATAATTTTGTCAGGGTAGGGGATACCGACGCACTGATAACTTTCAAATTAAATCTTAAATAAAGAAATTTCAAAAATAGGAGAACCCCTGGCATGGGCCTATAATTC
>DAOQAO010000051.1:0-5144 GCA_035354095.1 bacterium
TGATCCAATGGATTACTTCCAAATTTTTATTGAACGCATGACTGCTTGTCGTGAAGCAGCCAAACTCTTTGAATACAAATTTGTTTTGATTATCAATAACTTCCGTTTCTAGGATAGACCTGGCCACAAAGAAAAAACGAGCCCCTTTTGACCTGATAGCCAAACCTCCCAAAAACCACTATTTGATAATAGTTTTAAATTTTCTTGCTGCCATTTTAAAGCTTGCTCCTCTGACCAATCACTTAAAAAATCGATTAACAAAATTAAATCGGCTTTATTTTTTGAGGAATATAGATTTTTCTTCTTCTCAATAATTTGTGCTAGTGTCCTTTGACTAGCTCTAGAAACTTGAATCCTTAACGGCCGACCAGTCTCGTTATCTCGGTAAGCATAGACATCAACTTCACTTTGAAAATAATTAGCCCTGATACATTGATAGTTAGTTTGATTGACTTGATTATACACACTAAGCCAGCGTTTAACACATTCTAGTTCACCAACTTTTTGGCGATCATTATGATTGGTTAATTTTCCAAAAATTCCAAACATAATCCCTAATAATGGTAGTCCTTACCGCCACTTATCATTAATCCCCGATAAAGTTGTTCCAAAAGTAAAACTCTAGCTATTTCATGAGGCCAGGTCAAACCAGATAAAGACAATCTGATCGCCTTATTTAAAATATCTGGATCTAAACCGGCTGCTCCACCGATAATTAAAATTATTTTTTTACCGTCAGCATCCCATTTAGTCATCATGCTAGACCAACTCAAAGAATTGTGTTCTTGCCCCTGTTCGGCCATTAAATAAACTTGACTATCTGGGTAATTCTTCAACCATTCTAAAACCTTTTGACTATCTTGCTGCCGAGACAATTTAGCTTGCCCTTCAGAAAAACGACCGCCAGGTAATTCAATGACTTTTATTTTAGCCATCCTTTTCAAGCGAGAAAAATAATCGTCAGCTAGTTCAAGACAAGCTGACGATTTTAATTTTCCGATTGTTAGAATTGTAATATCTAACATAAATCTATTTGACTCCAGTCAAGGCATGAGTAACATTAGAAATTACTGCCCAAAATAACACTGCTGCTAAAATTCTCCATAAAATACCACAAAATAAATGCCACTCGGTAGGAGAAATTGTTACCACCAACATACTAACCAATCATCAACAATCTAGCGCAAGGCAAAAACCGTCTTAACAGTTATCATAACTTCTTTATCAATCTTACTAGTATCATACGAGCCATAATCGCTGATACTATCAATTGAATTAGGCGAAGTAACTTGAGTTACACCAACACTAGCTGATCTTAGACTATTGACACCCCGACCACCACTGCTAGCAATTCTATCTGCTCTAGCTCTAGCATCTGATACTGCTTCACCAAGTAAATCAACTCTAACTTGTGGCAAATTGGTGTAATAATATTCAGGTGATTGAGTTGAGAAAATAACACCTTTACCAATTAATTCTTGGACTGATTGGGCTAAAGCCGTTATTTTTTCAACATCTTTCAACTGCAACTCGACATTTTGTCTAAGACTATACATCTGCGGAGCGTCAGCTGATTTTTCATAGTTATACTGTTGATCCATAAAAACAGGAGAAATAACCAAGTCCTTTTCGGCAACACCCTGGCTAGCAAAAAAATCTTTTACTGTTTTCAAATCCGCTGCCATTTGTCCATAACCTTTTGGCAAATCATTAACCGCTACTGTTCGAGAAAAACTTCCAGAAATCTTACCAAGATCAGCTTTAACAGTTTTTTTAGCTGAGCCAGTAACAGTTAGAGTATTATCTAATAATTTCGTTTTATATATGGTTTGCGATACTAACCCAGCGCTAGCCAATAAACTTGCCCCCATAATCAGAGCAATCACCCAAATCTGTTTGTTCATAATAATATTATTAAATAAATTAATTGCTTTTTTCAGTGGACTCAACCGAGTCTATAATATTTTCCCCAGCCTTATAGCCATTATTATCTCTTTCTAGGCTAAAAATTAAACGATAATCACTGGTTGCTATCCGCTGGTAGCTATATAATTCTTTAGTTAAAGGATCTCTGGGGATTGGTTTTAGATATATTCGTCCGTCTTTTCCAGTCAAAGTATCTGTCTGGCTAGTTAAATTAACTGGGTAATTACCTTCATGATCACGGTACAATTCTAAGGCTTGTTTTAAGCTATTAATATCAGCTAAGCGCTTAGTATCTCGACCATTAGACTTGACTACTCCTAAAGAAACATAGGCCAGCGTTGAGATTATCGCTATAATAAAAATAACAATTAGTAATTCTATTAAAGTAAAAGCTGATTTTCTTTGGGATATTTTCATAATCTTTTTTTAGCACTTGTATTATAACGCAAAAAACCAACATCGCCAAATGCTGATTTTTGTCGATAAATTGACAAGCTCCCTCGGAGGGCATAAAATTAAAGTCGGTCAAACTATTGCTACAGCGATATCGCTAAGCCGCTTTGTGGCAACCAATCAGTCCAGTAAGGGGCACCTCCCTAACTGATTGGGCCATATTATGTGAGCCTGGCGGTAGTTTGACCAAAACTAAGGGGTGTCCCTTTTTGTTTAAATAAAAAACCGCCAAAGGGCGGTTTTATTATAGCTATAATATTAATTAGCTAGCCAATTAAGCTTTTATCTCCATTCTGGTGGTAGCGGCCTTCTTTGATTGTCATCAATTTTTCTAGCATGATCAAAAAATCCAGAACCACCAGGAAAAGGAAAAATGCCTTTTGCTCCAAATTCGGCCTCGCCTTTTTTATCACCAAAAAACCCGACTGGCTGACCAATCAAATTATCAATAAAAATCTTTGGAGCATCTTTTGGCTGTTTCATTTTGCTGATATCAACCAACCAAATTTTCCGATTATGATCAGCTAAAATAACTTTCTTGTCGTTTATTTTCTCCAAAACTACACCTGACAATCGCCCTTTATTCTCTTGCATCCAAAAACCAACTCGAGGATTAGCTAAGTATTCATAAAACGGCATTTTCTTACCAAGCATTTCATCAATTGTTTTGCCAAATCCAGCAGTATAAAGAACTCCACCAAGAATAAAACTAGCCCCCAAAAGAGATGAAGCAATTAGCCAAGGTGAATACTTGTAACCATGATCAGTGTTTTTCAAATTAACATAAGCCAAATAAACAAAAACAGCTGATATTGCTAACCAAAAAAATGGGACTGACAACAAGAGTAAGTCAAGCGAGCTAGCTCCAGCCAAACGATGAATCGAAATATCATTGCCCGTTGACAGATAAATAATCAGCGCCGTAGATATTGACCCCAAAAATAAAGCAATCAAACCAGCTAGCCAAATACCACTATTTCTTGCAGAAAACCACCACCTAGGTCGAGGTTCAATATTTTTATCTTTTATTTTTTTGACAATTTCTTGGTCAAAAGAATTATTATTTATCATATATACTTAATTTATTTTTGCGAAAGTATTTTACGCAGATCTTCTTTGGCTTTATTTAACATCGAGCCAACCGTTCCAGTTGGCTTTTTTATAATATCAGATATTTCTTGGTAACTTTTTTCTTCAATAAATTTTAAGATTATCAATTCTCTATATTTAGATTTTAATTTAAATAATGCTTTAGCAATCCTAGCTTGCTGTTCTTTTTTATCAATATGATCAATCAAATCAAAATCCATTTTCAAACGATTGGCCATTTCATCATCAATTACCTCCAAATAACCTTCTGGTCTAACTTTTATTTTGCGGAAATGGCTGATAGTCTGATTACGAGCTATGGCATAAATCCAAGAAGAAAACTTCATTGTTTGATCAAAGCTATTGATATTGAGATAAACCTTCAAAAAAATTTCCTGCAACAAATCCTCTACATCCTCCTCACGGATATTGGTTATCCGTCTGATATAGTTAAATAGTTTCACTTTATAGCGAGAAATTACTACTGCAAAACAATTGGCATCCTCTAAAACCAGATTGACGACTTCTTCGTCAGATAAATCTTCGTCAATATTTTCTGTTATAATCATCGTAAAAATTAATTCTTAGCTCAATTAATAATACGCAACTAAAAATATTTTCTTCACTTAAATAATCGGCTGACCAAGAGGAATATTGACTAAAACCGGCCACTTTATAACTTTAACCTCAGAAAATTTATAACCAAATCGATTAAAGACCTGAATATTGGCAAACGGCATCTTGGTTCCATTAACTATTAAATAAATAGTACCTCCCTCAGGAGACTTGGCCAAGGTATTGTTCACAACTGGGCACTTGCCAGTAATCTCTTTAGAATGAGTAATAGTTTCACCAACTTTATATGATTTCAAATTATTATTACTATCGACAATTATATCTTTTTGCTGATAATTCAAATACTTAAAAACAAACCAGCTAGCTATCGGCCGTCGATACTGACCATCAATTAAATAAATAGTTGAACTTTTAGCATCCTTCACCACTTGGCCACTATGATAAACACCATAATAAGCTGGTATATCAATATAGGCTTTTAAATATTTATCATCAATTTTTTTAGCACTTTTAGCGTCATAACCTCGACCAACCAAACTATTATTATTTAATTTTATTTTTTGTCCGCCATATAAATAATAATAAGTCCTACCATTCACTACAATATCACCACTCTTAAAATACTGGCTCAGATATTCAGCAGTAATCCCACTAGTCCTAAAACTATAAACCTGGCTTTCCAGCTTTTTATTATTCAGACTGCTCGACATTTTTATTTTAAAATAATAGGTCGAGCTTGGCGTTAAACCACTTAATTCTGCTCGATGATTGAGCTGATGAGCTGTTGATACTTTTACTGTTTTCGATAGCTTTTCAGGACTCAGTCCATAGCTAATATCAGAAGTAGCTAAAATATTACTATCCCAACTAATAACCGCTCTTTCAGCTAGTAATGGCACTTGGTTATCACTAGCTGGAATCAAGTTACTAATCTTTATTTCTTCATAATCACCACTGTAACCAGTAGTAAAATCACCACCGTTTTCAGTTATATTACCATCTTCATCTTTGGCTATTATTTTAAAATAATAGCGATTGCTAGATGTTAACTTACTTAAAATAATAAAATGGCTAAGTTGCAAACTGCCACTGCTTGCTTT